>DASQGM010000296.1:0-17649 GCA_035632615.1 bacterium
GTGGAACGTCACGCCGTGCCGCAGGTGAAACACCCAGGTCGTCGGCGTCGGGTTGTCCCAGCTGGCGGCGAGCGAGGGCTGCGGCGCCTCCCGGTTGTTCAGATAGACCAGGCCGTCGTAGACCAGTTCGCCCAGCCGGTACGCCGAACTGTCCAAGGCGAGCCGTGGATCGCCGGTGCCCGCGTCGACGTCCAATCCGACGCGCACCATCCCGCTGGTTCCCGGCGCCTGCGCACGCCCGACCCCCACGGGCCCACCCACGAGCAGTCCGACCAAACACCCGACGAGCACCCAGCCCAGGCACGTGCTCCGCGTCCGCACGACCGCACCCCGCATCCCCGCGTCCTGCGAGGCTTTTCGCCCCCACCCGCGCAACTCCTCTGGGCTCCATCGCGGCACGGCCCGAGCCGCGCCGCGAGTCGGGCACCGCGCGGCGCAGGGACGCGCGGCTGTGGCCTAATGTTCCCCGCAGCGTTCTCCGCGCGGTGTTCCGCGAGCGCCGGCGACCAGCCCATGACCACGATTGCCCCGACGACCACTCCTGCCGCGCCGATCGCCAGCCGCTGCCGCACGCTACTGGGCGGTGGCCACGATCGCCCGGGACTTCGCGGTTACCCCCGCCGCATCGATCTGGGTCGTGAACGGGCGGGCGACGCGTGACGGGACGCTTCCGGCCCGGTGCGGTCAGGTCGCCGTCAGCCCCCCGTCCACGCTGAGCACCTGACCTGTGATGTAGTCGGACGCCGGCGAGGCCAGGAAGACCGCGGCGCCCTTGATGTCGTCTGGGTGGCCCAGTCGGCCCAACGGCGTGGCGCCGGCGATCTCCGTACCCACGCGCGCGAGCAGCTCTTCGGTCATGCGCGTGACGAAGAAACTCGGTGCAATCGCGTTCACGCGGATTCCGAACCGCCCGTACTTCACGGCCAGATCGCGCGTGAGCGCGATCAGCGCGCCCTTGCTCGCACTGTAACCGGACGCGTTCACGATCTCCGGGGCGAACCCCACCAGCCCCATCACCGACGCGACGTTGATGATCTTTCCGTACCCGCGGGCCTTCATCGCGGGCAGGGCGGCGCGCGTAACGAGAAAGACGCCTACCACGTTCGTCTCGAACACGTGCCGCCACCGGTCGAGCGGCATCTCCTCGAACGGCGCGCCCCAGCTCACGCCGGCGTTGTTCACGAGGACGTCGACCCGCCCGAACTCCGTCACCGCGGCGCCGACGAGTTGCTCCGCTTCCTCGGGGACCGTGACGTCGCACGCATGCGCGCGGGTCTCGATGCCGACGGCCGCGAGCTCCGCCGACGCCTCGTCCAGCCACTGCGCCCGGCGCGCCGCGATCACGACCCGCGCGCCGGCTTCGCCGAGCCCGCGGGCGATCTCCAACCCGAGACCGCGCGATCCGCCGGTCACGATCGCGACGCGATGCTGCAACGAGAACAGCTCGGGGACGCGCACCATGGACTCAGCGCGGCGGCGGCACGCCCGCCGCGCGGGCCGCGGCCTGCTTCAGCGGCTCGAGGTCGTAGTCCATCAGCACCGTCAGCTTCTGGGTCTCAAGGGACCCTTCCGCATGGATGGCGAGTACCTCCAGGTACCCGCCCAGATCGGACGCGACCAGGTCGCGGATCAGGTTCGTCACGCGAAGACGGTCCTCCGCGCCCACGCCGGCCCGGCCGCCGAGGTACGGCTCGATGAGCGCGCGGACTCCGGGCGCCGCCCAGTCCTCTTCCGCGGGCCCGGTGACCACCAGGCCGCCGGCCAGATCCTGCACGTCCCGCACGGCGTCGTGATAACCGCGCGCGAAGTGATACTTGGCCGCGTTGGTCATGACCGGGTGCGGGACCGCGATGCCCTCCGCCGTCCGGCACTCGGACGCCGCCGCGGTGGTGAGGCCGCGTCCGGTGTGGAGGTACATGATCAGCCGGGCGAGCTTGTCCCGCACGTGGGCGGCGCCGAGCAGCCCGTGGTAATCGGCGATGAGCGCGGCGGATCCGAGCAGGAGCTCCAGGAGCGGCGTCTTGTACGACACCGCGGTGAACCGGTGAAACTCGACGAACGTCTTCGCGATCGCGCCGGCGTACCGCCACTCCCCGCACAGGAACACCCGCTCCCAGGGCACGAACACGTCGTCGAACACCGTGAGCGACTCGGTCAGGCTGTACCGGCTGCTGAGCGGATTGTCGAACGCGCTCGTCGCGCCGAAGCCGCGCGGGCTCGCCACCATCGTGATCCCGGGGGCGTTGGCGGGCACGGCGAACGCCACGGCGTAGTCGGCGTCCGCCTCGGTCATGGCGCGGGTCGGCACGACGAGGATCTCATTGGCGAACACGGCGTTCGTGGTGTGCGCCTTGGCTCCGCGGACGACGATGCCGTCCGCGCCCTCGCGCACCCGACGCACGTACACGTCGGGATGCGGCTGCTCGGCCGGGCGCCGAACGCGGTCGCCCTTCGCGTCCGTTTGCGCGACGGCCATCGCCGTGTCGTAGTCGCGGCAGCGCGCGTAGCAAGACCGAACGCGCTCATGGTACGCCGTCCCCAGCGTGCGGTCCATGTTCGCCGTGACGATCATCAGGGCAAACAGCGCGTCCGTCCCGATCTCCTTGATGAGCGGCACGAACGAGCACGCCTCCCGGGTGACATGCTCGATCAAGTCCCGCCGCCGCAAGAGGTCGTCGGGAGTGCGGGGAATCGTGAAGTACCGGCTGGTCGGCCGGCCCCGATCATCCCGGTCCACGAGGAGCGGATCGGCCGGCCGCTCGTGCGCGAGCCGGAAGTCCACCGCCACGTGGCGCGCTCCGCGCCCGAGGTGCGGGTGCGCGGTGACGTCCTCGACCGGTTGCCCGCGATAGATCACCCGCCGGCCGTCGCGCAGGCTCTGCAGGAACTGTTCCGGCGAACGCATCGGCATGGTCACACTCCGTAGGCGAGGTGCGCGGCGGCGCGCGTCGTCACCGCGTCCCGGCTCACGACCGCGCCGCCGGAGGCGTGTCACGCGACGCGCGCGCCGCGGCTCGGAGCACGTACTTCTGGATCTTGCCGGTCGCCGTCTTCGGAAGCGCGTCGACGATCTCGACCAGCTTCGGCGCCTTGAAGCGGGCCAGTCGCTCGCGCGCGAACGCGATGAGGTCGTCGCCGGTCGCGTGCGCGCCGGGCCTCAGCACCACAAACGCCTCCGGCACCTCGCCCCAGTACGCGTCGGGCACCGCGACGACGGCCGCCTCCAGCACCGCCGGATGCTGGTACAGGGCGCCTTCGACCTCGACCGAGGAGATGTTTTCCCCGCCGCTGACGATGAGGTCTTTCTGCCGGTCGACGATCTGCAGGTACCCGTCGGGATGGACGACGGCCAGGTCCCCGGTGTGAAACCACCCACCGGCCCACGCGGCGCGGCTCGCCGCGGCGTCCGCGTAGTAACCCGGTGTCACCGTCGGTCCCCGCACCACGATCTCCCCGACCTCGGCGCCGTCCCGATCGACGTCGCTGACGTCCGGCCGCACCACGCGGACGCGCCCGGTGAGGATCTGCGGGACGCCCTGCCGTGCCTTAAGCGCGGCCCTGCGCTCCGCCGGCAGCCCGTCCCACTCCCGCCGCCACTCGCACACGGTGAGCCACGGCCCGGTCTCCGTGAGCCCGTACACGTGGATGATCTCAAACCCGAGCTCTTCCTCCATCCGCCGGATCAGCGCGGCCGGAGGCGGGGCGCCGCCGACGTACCACCGCACCCGCTGCCGGGGCCGCCAGCCCACGGTGCTCACGTCGCCGCCGAGCATGACGAGCACGGTCGGCGCCGCGCAGGCGATCGTCACCCCATGGGCGTCGATCAACTCGACGATCCGCGCCGGCTCCACCTTGGGAACGCAGACGTGCGTGGCGCCGACCGCGGTAAACGCCCAGACGCCCCCCCACCCGTTCACGTGGAACATCGGAAGGGTATGCAGGTACACGTCGTCCATCGTCACCCGGCCGTGAATCACCACGTCCAGCGCGTTGAGCGCCGTGATGCGGTGCGTCAAGATCACGCCCTTGGGATGGGCGGTCGTTCCGCTCGTGTAGTTGATCGTGATCGGCGCGTCCTCGTCGACGTCGTCCGCGCGGTCGAGGATCGGAGCGGGATCCGTTTGGGGCGCCGAGGCGATCAGCTGCTCCGAGAGCGGCCAGGACGTCCCGTCGAGCGGGCGGTCGTGGAGGACGATGACGCGGTCGTCGACCACCCCGGAGATCGCACGGGCGGTGTCCGCGAGGGCGGGGTCGACGAGGAGCAGCCGGACCCCGGCATGTGACAGAATATAGCGGTAGTCGTCGACCCTGAGCCGGGTATTGAGCGGTACGAGCACGCCGCCCGCGAGCGGCACGCCGTAGTAGCATTCGAGCGCGCGGTAGGTGTTGAGGGCGAGCACCGCGGCACGGTCGCCGGGTCGCAACCCCGCGGCGCGGAGCCCCTCGGCCAGCCGCGCGCAGCGGGCGGCGAACTCCCGGTAGCTCAGCCGCGCGGCGCCGTCCACGACGGCGGTGCGGCTCCGGTACACGTCGGCCGCCCGCCGGAAGAACTGAAGCGGCGAGAGCGGAACCCGTGGACCCCCGGCGGACTCGGCCATGTGCACCTCCTTACGGTCATGACCGCCCGGCCACCTGCCGGCGCAGCGGGCGCATCGCCGCGAGGACGGCGCCCCCGCCGGCCGCGAGTGCCGCGGCGTAGAAGACGGGGCCGAGCCCGAGCGCGACGATCAGCGCGCCCACAGCCGGCCCGGCGATGCCCGCGAGATAGAGCGGCAGGTAGACGAGGTTCAGCGTCGCGGACCGGCGCTCCGGCGGCACCTCGACGGCCAGCAGCCCGAACACCATCGCCGCCACGGCTGCGCCGCATGCCGCCGCCGCGCCGTTCGCAGCGGCGAGCCAGGATACCGTCGGCGCGAGCGGGATCGCCGCGAACATCAATGCGGCGCCAAGCAGCGCGGCGGTCAACACCGCCTGAAAGCCCACGCGGTCGCCGAACGCACCCGCGACGGGCGAGACCGCCCCGCCGACAAGCGCGGCCGTTCCGACCACCAGCGCGATGTTGCTGGCGAGCCCCCCCGCGGTCCCGCCGACTCGCTCGACGACCAGGGGCAGGAACGGCGACGACATCTGCCGGGCCAGCAGCGCGCACCCGAATAGGGCGAACAGGCGGCGCGTCACGCCGTCGGTGAACACCCCCCGCATCGCCCCGCGCGCGAGCGTCAGCACCGATCCGGTCGGGATCTTCGGCGGACGAACCTCGCGCAGCCCGACCGCGAGCATCACGGCGCTGCCCGCCGAGAGCACCGAGGAGACGCCGTAGACCGCGGCGATCGACGTGTGCAGATGATCGAGGAGCAGTCCTCCCAAGGCCGGCCCGGCGGCGAACCCCACCGGGGACGTGGCGCCGAACACGGCGACGGCGACTCCCAGGCGTTCCCGCGGCGTGACGTCCCGGATCGTGGCGAGCATCACGCCCGTATTGCCGAGCTGAAACCCCACGAGCAACAGACTGCACGCGAGCTCCCACGGGTGGCGGCTGAGCGCGACCAGGCCGAACACGATCGCCTCGACGACCGCGCTGCGGGCGATGACGAGCTTGCGGCTGTACTTATCCGCCAGCACGCCCCACAGCGGCACCAGCGGAAGGCCGAAGATGAATACGACCGCGTTCAGGAGGCCGACCCAGCGCGGGATTGCGGCCGCGCGCAAACCCATCGCCCGCAATTCGAGCGGGAGAAACGCGACGATCTGGCTCACGCCGATCGTCTCGATCATTGCGGTGATCGAAAACAGCGTGAGCACGATCAGCCAGGACTGCGTGCGCCTCCCCGGCGGCCCGGACGCCGGCGTCTCGGCGGACACCCGTTCGTCGTCACCGATCACGCGACCGACCGCCTCGTTCCGTGGTCTCCATGTTCGTGGCAACGGACCTCGTCGAAATGTCTCCTCGCGTTGTGGACAACGGCCAGAACCGCGTCCGGGATGCCCGCCCTGGGCAAACGGGCGCAAAGGACCTTGGGCGCACCGCAAACGACCGCTAAGAGAGATAAATGCTCCTAAACCTCGCGCGCCGCATCGTTCGTTCGAAGAAGGATTTCTGGATCGAATGATCCAATAGGCACAGTCGAACAAGTGATGGTGAAATGTCGCGGGTACCGAATTTCCGGACTATGATGGCATAAGAGGCCGCGCGCAGCGGGGCGGCTGGCTCCGCCGGTGGACCGCGCGGAGGTTGTAGCTCAGCATGGAACGCCACTCGGAGCCGCGATGGAGGGGACCATAATGGCAATCCGCGTCCTGCTCGCGAACGCACAACCCGTTGTGCTCGAGGGTCTAAAGGCGATCTTCCGAGAGGACGCGGACATCGAGGTGCTCGGGGAAGCCACGACGGGAGCCGAGGTCTTCGAGCGGGCAACGGCGATGCGCCCGGATGTGTTGGTGATGGACATCAAGTTCGACCGGGACGACGACGCATCTCCCCTAATCCGGACCATCAAGGAACAGCTTCCAGAGACGCAGGTGCTCGTCTTCACCGTGCACGCGGACGTTGAGCTGCTTCAGAAGGCCGCCCGAGCCGGGGCCGCCGGGTACATCAACTACGACATCTCGGCGCTCAACCTGATGCGCGCCGTCCGCGCGGTCCACGGCGGCGCGACGATGATCAATCCCCGCCTCGCTCGACGTCTCCTGGCCGACATGGACGGGAGCGCAAACGGGGCGGCCGGATGGGCGGTGCTGCACCGGTTGACCGGCCGCGAGCTCGAGGTCCTCGTGGAGTTGGGGCACGGATTCGGCGACAAGGAGATCGCCGAGAAGTTGTTCGTCTCGCAGACCACGATCAAGGCCCACCTGCGGGCCGTGTACCGCAAGCTACGCGTCCGGAATCGCGTCCAGGCGGTCGCGTTCGTCGCCAACCGGGGCCTGCTCAAGACGTCCTAGCGGGCGTCCCGCACACACGAGGCCCGTCCGCTCCTCGCGCCCCGCCGGCGACCGAAGGACTTCCGCGCGGCCGCACGAAGTACACCGCACCCGAACGACAGACGAGGTTGTGTTCGCTGGCTCCCTCCGATCCCATCACCATCGGCTCCGCGTCAGACGCGCATCGGCTGTTGAGCCGCGACCGCCCCGGCGGCGCGTGGTTCACCGCGCTGCTCGGCGGGCTGACGGCGTTCGGCCCGATGTCCATCGACATGTACCTGCCGGCGATGCCGGCCCTCGCCGGTACCCTACGCGCCTCCCCCGGCAGTGTGCAGCTGACCCTGAGCGCGTTCTTCGTCGGGTTTGGACTAGGACAACTCGTGTACGGCCCGATCTCGGATCGGTGGGGACGAAAGCCGCCGATGCTGGCCGGCATCGGCTTCTACGTCGCCGCGAGCCTCCTCTGCGCGTTTGCCTGGGGCGTAGCGCCGCTGATCGTGTTTCGGTTACTCCAAGGCCTCAGCGCCGGCGCGGGACCGCTGCTCGCGCGGGCGATGGTTCGGGATCTGTATGAGCGTGACCGGGGCGCGTCGATGCTGTCGCTGATGATGCTGATCATGGGTGCGGCGCCCCTGCTCGCCCCGCTCGTGGGCGGCCAGTTGTTGCTCGCCTTTGGGTGGAGATCGATCTTCGAGGTGCAGGCCGCGTTCGGCGGCGCGTGCCTATTGGGCGCCTGGTTGGGCGTCCCCGAAACGCTCGACGTCGCCAGGCGAGCGAACGCGACGGCCGCGGCGATGATGTCCCGGTACGCGACGCTCCTGCGCGACCCGGCGTATCTCGGCTATGTCGTCAGCAGCGGAGCGGCGTACGCCGGGATGTTCGCCTACTTCGCCGGTTCGCCGTTCGTGTTCATCGAACTGTACCACGTGACGCCTCAGCGGTACGGACTGCTGTTCGCGCTCAACGTCGTCGGCATGATGGCCTGCGCCGCGGTCAACAGCCGCCTGGTGCTGCGCTACGGAGCCGACCGGCTGCTTCGCTACGGGGTGACGATGGTCGCCGCCGCCGGCGGCGTGCTGCTGCTCGCCGCGGTGACGGGCTGGGGTGGGCTGCCGGGGCTCGTCCTCCCGATCGTCGCGTTCGTCGCGTCCATCAGCTTCGTAGGGGCAAACGCGATGGCGGGTGCCCTCGCCAGGTTCCGCCACGTAGCCGGCACCGCGTCCGCGCTCGCCGGGACGTTTCAGTTCGGCCTGGGCGCGCTAAGCGGGATGGTCATCGGCGCGCTGTACGGCGGCACGGCAGTGCCCATGGCGGCCGTGATGGCGGCCATGGGCCTGCTGAGCGCGGTGACGCATCGCCTGCTCGTCGCCCGTCGGGTCTAGCGGATGCCCAGCGCATTGACGTCGCGCTCGTCTCTCTCACCTCGCCGGTCGGTCCCGGGCACGACGCGACAATCGTCGTGCAAACCGCGCCGGGAGCGCACTGCCTCGTCGGCGTGGCATACAAGTCCGGGCCGAACCGCCGGGCTGGTGCCGAAGAACGCGGACCCCAAGGGGCGCGTGGCCTGGACGTGGCGCGTCGCCTCCGCCACGATGGCGGGCACGTGGCCGGTCACGGTGGTCTGCGCCGCGGGCGAGCAGCAGGGGACGGTGACGGCCTCGCTCGTCGTCAAGTAACGCGGCCGCACGCGCCGGATCTAGGACGCGCCCCGCTGCAGCGGCGCGGGCTCGGCCGGCCGCGCGCCCCTCGGCTCCGGCTCACGGTCGTCCGTCACGACCGCGACCCGGTCGCGGCCCTCGGCCTTCGCTTGGTACAACGCCTCGTCCGTCCGCTCGACGACACTCGCCGCCGTATCTCCCGGGTGAAGCGTCGTCACGCCGAAGCTGGCCGTCACCCGCCCCACCCGCTCAAAGTAGCGGACGCCCATCGCCCGGCGCATGCGGTCAGCCACGGCCAGCGCGTTGGACAGCCCGGTCTCGGGCAGCAGGACGAGAAACTCCTCTCCACCCCACCGGCCGAGCAGATCGCCCAGGCGCAACTGCCGCCGCATCCTCCGGACCGTCTCCTTCAGCACAGCGTCGCCTGCCGCGTGCCCGTACGTGTCATTCAGCTGCTTGAACCGGTCGAGGTCGAACTGGATGATCGACAGCGGGTGTGCGTAGCGCGCCGCGCGCGCGATCTCCACGTCCAGCGTCTCGGCGAGGTGCCGGCGGTTCGCCACGCCAGTCAACTCGTCGAGGTAGGCGAGTTGGGTCAGTTGCTCCGTCAGTTCGTGCGCCTCGGCGAGGTGTGTCTTGACGAAGGCGAGCGCGTATAGCATCGCGACGACGGTGCCGATGTACAGCATGAACCGCTCGAAGTCCAGGAACCCCGCGAGATCGCCGATGCTCGCCCCGCCGTCGAGAAACCGGGCCACGCCCACGGCCGCGAGGACAGCCGTGATCGCGGCGGTGGTCCACAGGCCTGTGCGCGCGTCGAAGAACAAGAACGCGACGATCGCGAGCACAACGAGCCACGCGTACCCCGACGCCAGCAGCGCCTGGTGCGCGGCCGCTAGGTTATCGCTGGTCCACAATGCGTCAACGAACTTCGCCCCGGTGAAGAAGGCGAGGAGCACAAACGATCCCAGCTCGAATCGTACGACCGTCAGGTGATTGCGCCACAAGGCCCACGTCCACGCGATCGCCCACAGCAGCAGAATCGGGCTGGTGATCCCGCTGGACGGCGTCCGGTCGACCCACTCGAGCAGACCACCCCCCATCCCGGCCAGCATCGCCACCAGGTAGGCTCGGCGCTTGACGACCGAGATCTCCGGGAGTGCGTGTCGCGGACTCTCCTGATCTCCCATGCTCACTCTCACGCGTCGAATCGATGCCCGCGGGACTCGTTCGATCTCGGTCCCGCCGACCGAAGGACGCCTCCGACCTACTGTGATGCCCATCGCCGTCCGGTGTGAGACACGCGTGTCCCACACACGCTGCCCCATGCCGTCGATCCCCGTCTGCGGCGGGAGAGACGTTTCGGCACAACGATAGCCGTGATTTGGTTCAAACGATACCGGACAACCCGTGCGCCGTCCGTGCATGATGGGACTAGGCACGGCTGGAGGCTGGCATGTACGCACTGCTCGAATGGTGGGTGCGCGACACCGAGCACTTCATCCTCCGCAGCGACGGTACGATCGCCGAAGAATCCAAGGGAACGTGGACACCCGCGGGGACCATTCCCGAAGGCCTGAACGTCCTCGGGTACGCCAGGGTCCTGAGCACGCTTCCCGGCGTGCGGGTGCGCTGGGCGGTCCCTTCCTGACGATACGTGCGATGCTCGCCGCGCGCTCGCTCCTCGCGCTCCGCGACACCAACGCGACGCGTTCTGCACAACCGCGCCATCCGTCTCGCTCGGATGAACGAGCCATCCCACCGACCGTCCGGTGCCGGCGGCGCTCGCCCGCGCCACGAGGATGTGTGCGGCGCGAAAGGAACACCCGATCGATCCCGAGTTTCATTCTCCTGACAGTGTTTCGACGCGTGCCAGCCGGACTATGCTGCTGATGACGCTCGGTCAGGACGGAACGGAGGTCTGCCCGGCATGCTGGTTCAGAAATATCGCATCACGATAGAGTTCGAGGCAGTCTCCCGGGCCGATCGCTGCGACATCACCACCCAGATGGTGTCGGACGTCGTCAAGGACGCCGTGCGCCTCTACGGTCCCGATCTGCTCGATGCGAGAGTGGTCAGCATCATGCTGGACGGCCACCACACCGACGGCAACGCCACCCCGTTCCCATCTGACGAGATCCACCGCGATCACTAGACTGTAAACTGCTCCGACCTCGCCGCGGAGGGCTCCGGGCCCGCATCAGGAATACT
Organism: bacterium; assembly: GCA_035632615.1. GTDB lineage: Bacteria > Sysuimicrobiota > Sysuimicrobiia > Sysuimicrobiales > Segetimicrobiaceae > JAJPIA01. The sequence continues at coordinate 10,788 of DASQGM010000296.1, forward strand.
GCATCGGTGACGGACGCGCGGCCCGAGAGCGTCCGTCGCGTCGCGCATTCTACGGGGAGGAAGCCCGGTGGCCGCAGTCGCAACGGCCTCAGGCGGCGACCGCCTGGCGCATCCCGGAAAGTGGGTGGTCGCCGCCTCCGTCCTCTCGGGGTCGATGATGGCGTCGATCGACACCAGCGTCGTCACGGTGTCGCTGGCGCACATCCAGTCGGCGTACGGGGTCACGACGCACGAGGTGGCCTGGATCACCACCTCCTACCTCATCACGCTGGTCATTACGATGCCGCTGACCGCGTGGGTGTCGTCGATCCTCGGCCGGAAGCGCATGTTTCTGGCCGCGATCAGCATCTTCACCGGCGCGTCGCTCTTGTGCGGCCTCTCCCGGACACTCGGCGCCCTCATCGCGTTCCGCGTGCTGCAGGGACTCGGCGGGGGCGCGCTCCAACCCACGGCCCAAGCGATCATGCGCGAGACGTTCCCCGTGGAAGAACAAGGACAGGCGATGGCCTTCTACGGCATGATCGTGCTGCTCGGGCCAGCGGTGGGACCGGCACTCGGCGGATGGATCACCGAAACCCTCTCCTGGCCGTGGATCTTCTTCGTGAACATCCCGGTGGGGATCGCAGGCCTCCTCCTCGGCGCCCAGTTCATCATCGACCCCCCGTACATGCGCGGACGCGGGCTCCGGAAGCTGGACGGGGTCGGGATCGGGCTCATGGCGATCGGCCTGGCGGCGATGCAGATCATCCTCGAGCAGGGAGAACAGAACGGGTGGTTTCAAAGCGGGTTCATCGTGACGCTATCGGCGCTCGCGGTCGTGGCCCTCACCGCGTTCGTCCTGTGGGAGTTGCACGTCCCCGAGCCGGCAGTCAACCTCCGGATCCTTCGAAACCTATCGTTTGCCGCCGGCACCTTCATCGGCGGGATCGTGAGCCTGACGAGATTCGGGAGCGTGATCCTCCTTCCATTGTTTCTTCAGAACGTCCTCGGCTACAGCCCGACGCGATCCGGCCTGACCGTGATGCCGCGGGCGTTGACCATGGTGCTCGTGATGCCCATCCTGGGAGCGCTGTACAATTCGGTCGGCGTCTACGTGATGCTCACGATCGGAATCGTCCTCAGCGCAGTCTCGTGCTTCGAGATGGCCTTCTTCAACCTCGGCAGCGGCCCGGCGCAGTTGCTGCTCCCCCAGTTCGTCCAGGGCCTCGGCTCGGCGTTCGTGTTCGTCTCGCTCACGACGACGTCGCTGTCCACGATCCCCCGCGCGCAGATGCAGAACGCCACCGGGATGAACAGCCTGCTCCGCCAGTTAGGCAGCAGCTTCGGCACGGCGATCGCGATCACGCTCGTGGACCACCGGACCACGACCGCGAGCGTAAACCTCGTCCACTACGCGTCGGCCTCCAATCCCATCTTCATGCGGTGGTGGGCCGCCTACCAGACGGCGTTCCTGCACCGCGGGAGCGACGCCACGACCGCGCACTGGCAGGCCCTGGCCGCGTTGGAGCACCTCATCGGCCAGCAGGCCTCCGTCGTCGGCTACGGATACGCGTTCGGGGTCATGGGGTGGATCTCGCTGCTCTGCCTGCCGCTCGTCTTGTTCCTGCGCCGGGGGAACGCACCGGACCGGGACCCCGCGTCGGGCGGGTGAGCCCCGGCACGACGCAGGCGTACGCGACGCGCGCGCCCCGACGGGCCCGAGGAACATCTCAACGTCCGCGAGAATGGTACGCGCACGCGGCACGCGTCGGAGCACTTGTTCGGTCACCGGGGGAGGGGCGATGCGCCGGGCATTGATCGTCGTCTTGATCTGTCTCGTCGCCGGGCCGCCTGCGTTGGCCCAATCCACGCGGGCCGCCGACCTGCTCCGAGCGATCACCGTGGAGGTCCACGTCGAGAACGCAAGCCGGGGGCAACAGGGACTCTGCCAGGGCTTCGTCGCCGGCGTGAGCGACGCCGCCGCGTACGTGGTCACCGCCAAGCACTGCATCGACGATCTGGCCTCCACGCGCATTTCGGCCGCGAGGTCGATGGACCAGCTGGGTGTCGCCATTCAGGTGGCGTACGCGAACGGCACCAGCGGCGACGTCGAACGGCTCGCGGGGGCGGACACGTCCGACGTCGTCGTGCTGCTCGTCTCGTACACCGACGCGCCGACGGCCTTCGCCGATTGCGCGGAGTGCCAAGTGTACCGCAGCTTCGGACGCGACCAGCGGATCCCCGTCCTGTCGATGTTGTCCGCGGGCGGCGGCCCGCCGGTCGTGTCCTCCGGGGTCGTGGTCTCGGACCGGTCCGGGGAGTACACGGTGGTCCTCCCGACCTCGCCGGGCACCAGCGGCTCCGCGGTGACCGATCTGCAAGGCAACCTGGTCGGCATGGTGGTGAGCCTCGCGACGGTGCGCGGCGCCGATGCCGGATTCACCGCCGGCATCGTCTCCGGCGGGCCCATCGAGGATCTCCTCCGATATGCGATCTCTCGCTTCGCCGGCGCAGCCGCGCCGGCGCCCAGCGCCGCCCAAGCGGCCCCGCCCACGCCACCGACGCTTGCCCCGGGTGCGGCGCGGACGTGGTCGGGCGACTGGACGAGCCAGCAAGGAGCCCAGCGCGGAGCCTTCACCGCGTCGCTGTCGCAGCGGGGACCGACCGTGCTTGGAACGGCGACGCTGACCGGCACCGCCTGTTACCCCACGCTGCAGCTCCTTGGTTCCTCGGGCGGGAATACGGGCAGCGGGAGCACCTACTCGCTAACCGGGTACAGCGACGGCCTTGCGCGCATCAGCTTCTCGCTGACCGTGACGGGGAACACCGTGTCGGGGACGTACGTGGCGCTGCAGTCCGGCACGCCTTGCGACGGCGATCGCGGCTCGGTCTCCGGGACCGTGCAATAGCGCGGCCGACGACTCCCGCGGCGCCCGTGTGCCGACGAATTAGTGCACCGGCAACACGATGTAGGTCCCGGCCGGAAGCGCGCTTTGCAGCAACCCGCTCAACACGAGCACCGGGTTCTGCCCAGGCACCGGAACCGGCGAAACCAGCACCTGCGGGCCGTACAGCGTCACGCCCGGCAGCGACGGCAGCGTCGCGCCGACCTGGACGACATACGCGCCGGTCTGGGGGTTCGCGGCGAGGAGCACAACGGGCGGGAGCGCGGACGTGCCCGGACCGCTGCCGGTCGTGCTCGGAATCGTCCCGACGGGAGCCGGGCCGGCGAGCAACGGCACAGGGGGCCCCGCGAGGGACCCCGTCGGCGGAGTAAAGACCACAAACGTGGTGGGGCCATCGGCCTGAGCCGGTGACGCCGGCAGCAGCGCCGCGGCGCCGGCAAGTGCCACTATGATCAACACGCTAAGAATTCGACGCATCATCCCCACCCCGATGCCGACACCGGGCCTGCCTCGGCGCGGCTCGCGGGTTCCGCCCGCACCTTGATGGTACAACAACGCGGTAACCTCGGTGTCACGAGCCACGCCACGGCGCGGCCGGACGGTCAGCCCCCAGGGACCTCGGTGTAAGGGCGCGAGCACGGGCACGCTGCTGTGGGCACCGGGACGTCTCGACCCCGCGCACGGTCGCGCGTCAGCGGCTTCAAGAAGAGCACCGGCCCGCGGTTCGCCTTGCGCCACGGAGTCAGCGATCGGCGCGGAGGGACGCGCAGATCCCAGGATGAAGGGTAGCGCGAGTCGACACCCGCAGGAGGCACACGTGCCGCGATTGAGCTCGGGGAACGCGCCCGCGCACCAGACGCTCGTGCCCTCCTCCGCCGCACGGCGACGCGACGTCGCGCGGATCGATCGAGCCCTCGAGGCCCACTACGGCCGGATCCGGCGGAGGCGCCGGCGCGATGCGCTCGGCACGCTGATCGCCACGATCATCTCACAGCACACGAGCGACACCAACACGGACCGCGCGTTCGCTCGACTGCGCGCGCGGTTCCCCACGTGGACGGCCGTACGCGCCGCCCCGGTCCGGGCGGTGATCGATGCGATCCGCTCCGCGGGCCTGAGCGCCCTCAAGGCGCCGCGGATCCAGGCCGTGCTCCGGCGCCTCGCGGCGGAACGGGGCACGCTTTCGCTGACGTTTCTCCGCCGCTGGCCCGCCGCGCGCGCCAAGGCGTGGCTCCTGAGTCTCGACGGCGTCGGGCCCAAGACGGCGGCGATCGTCCTGGTCTTCGGGCTGGGGAAACCGTCGTTCGCCGTCGACACGCACGTCTACCGCATCGGAAAGCGCACCGGCCTGATCCCCGCCAGGTTGTCCGCGGAACAGGCGCACGACTGGATGGACGCGCTGGTCAGGCCCGCGCGCCGCGGCCCGTTCCACCTCCTCCTGATCCGCCACGGACGCGAGATCTGCACCGCACGGGCGCCGCGGTGCGAGCGATGCCCGGTACGCAGGTGGTGCGCCTACTACGCCACGCTGCGCGGCGCCGGGGTCGCACGCGCGAAACAGCCATGAACGCCGCGCCAGCCGGAACCGTGCCGGAGCCTGCCACGTAGGAGTCATCACGGAGGCACTCCGATGAGATGGTCTACCCGGCGTGGCGCGATCGTCTGGATCCTGCTGATCCAGCTCGCCGCGGCGCCGATCCTGATCGGACATCCCGCCGCGGGCAACTCGACTGGCGCGGCCCCGGCGGCGCTCGTCACCGCGCCGGCCGGGCCCCGCCTTTCGGTCACCGCGCATTCCATCAATATCGGGGGGAGCGCGCTCCGGTACACGGCGACCGCCGGCGTCGAGCAGATCAAGGACGACGCCGGCAAGGTCCAGGCCGACATGTTCTTCGTCGCGTATACCAAGCAGAATGTGCCGGACCGGGGCAAGCGCCCGATCACGTTCGTGTTCAACGGAGGTCCCGGCGCGTCGTCCGTCGTGCTCCACCTCGACGCGGTGGGGCCGAAGCGGGTGCGGCTGGCCGACAGCGGCCAACCGCTGCCGGCTCCGCCTGAATGGGTGGATAACCCATCGACGTGGCTCGGCTTCACCGATCTGGTGTTCATCGACGCCGTGGGGACCGGGTTCAGCAGCGCAACGCCCAACGTGCCGGCCGGCACGTTCTATCAAGTGGACGGCGATGCCCGGTCGTTTGCGAAGTTCATTCGCCTCTATCTGACGGCCAACAACCGGGAAGCCTCGCCCAAGCTCATCGCCGGCGAGAGCTACGGCGGAACCAGGGCCGTCATCCTGGCCCGCCTGCTTGAGAGCGATTTCGGCATCACGCTCAATGGGGTGATTCTCATCTCCCCGGTGATCGACTTTGAGACGCTCAACACGCAGTTCCGCAACCCAGGCCGGAGCACGGATCTCGCGTATGCGCTGGATGTCCCCACCTACGCGGCGACGGCCTGGTATCACAAGAGACTCAGCGCGGCCCTTCAGGCCAACCTCCAAGGGGTGTTGCGCGAGGTCGAGCCGTGGTCGATCAACGAGTATCTGCCCGCCCTAATCCAGGGTGATGCCTTGCCCGAGGAGGCCCAGGCGCGAATCGCCAGAGCGCTGTCCCAATACACGGGGGTGTCCGAGGCCGTCATCCGAGCGAACCACCTGCGGCTGCTGCCGAGCGCGTTCAGAAGGGAACTGCTGCAAGACCGGCAACTCCAGGTCGGTGCATTGGACGGTCGGATCGCCTTCGATCCGCGCGCGGCGTCGCAATTCACGACGGACGCGATCGTGTCGCCTCTCGGTCCCGTATTCAACGACTACGCGAGGCGCGAACTCGGCTATCACACCGACCTGACATACGAGACATTGTCGAGCAGGGTCGGCCGGGAGTGGGATTGGGGTCCGGGTGGGGCCACCGGCTTCCTCAACGTGACCGACGATCTGCGCCAGGCGATGCAGCGAAACGGCGCCATGAAAGTGCTGGTCGCACGGGGCTTCTACGATCTGACGGTCCCGTACTACGGGACCGACTACGCGTTGAACCAGCTCCAACTCGGGGCGGCCCTGCGCGGCAACATCACCCGCACCTACTACGGCAGCGGCCACATGGTCTACACATCCCAGGCCGAGATGGAGAAGCTTACGGCCGACGTCTCCGCGTTTGTGGCGGACGCCCTGGCCACGGTTCACGCACGGCCGTAGACGCCGGCGCCCGTCAGCCTCCGGCGCAACACGAAGCCCCCCGAGCCGGGCACGCTCGGAGGGCTTCGCACAGGATCATCGGCCCCGCCCTCGCGGCGGGGCCGATGCCGTTAGAACTTGAACGTCGGCGGGATCGACGGGAGCCCCGGGATCGGCCCCTGAGACGGGGTTTGCTCCGGGAACCCCGGAATCTGCGGACCCTGGTACGGCTGCATAAAGAAGAACTCCGGATTCCCGCCGTTTGGCGGCATCGGCCCCGGGCTCAACTGGTACAGGCGCCCCTGGTAGAAGAACAGCACCTTGCCAGGGCAATCCTGACCCCCGCCGCCGGCCGAGGGTTGCTGCGATCCAGGGTTGTTCCCGCCCGCGCCCGGAGACGGCTGCCCCGGCCCGATGCTATCCCCGTTGTGCGGGTTCGGAATTGGGACGAACTCTCGCGGGTTCACGAACGGAGACTGAGCCGGCGCCTGATTCTGCACGGGACGCACGGTAAGAATCGTCGTACTGTCGCCCCGGGCGCCGGCGCCATCGCTCCTTCCTCGGGTCGCCGCCAAGGCCCCGAGCGCGAGCGCGCTCGAGAGCGCCCCGATCAGAATCCCCATCATCAGTATCCGGAGTGACCGACCGTCCATGATCTTCGACCCCCGTGTGGGAGAGGGTTGTGGTGTGAGGCCATGGTAGCATACCAGGCGCGTCCGCACCACCACGTCCGCGGACGCCGACGGGGTGCGACGCCGGCGGGCGGGCCCGTGCGTCCAGGATGCCACATTCGCGGCGATTGAGC
>DASQGM010000297.1:0-14012 GCA_035632615.1 bacterium
TCCGGTTCACGGACACGCTGCGCGTCTTCGACCACGTGCAGATCCTGACGATGGGCGGTCCAGGGGCCTCCACCGAGTTCCTCAGCCTGTACCTGTACCGGATCGCGTTCAAGTTCAGCAACCTCAACTACGCGTCGGCGCTTGCCTTATACGTCGTGATCGCCGTCTCGATCGTGTTCGCCCTGACGAGCCGCTACCTGTCGGAGGAGATCGCGTGACGGGTGCGATCGCCCCCGCGCGGTCGTCCGCGCCGCGGCGCGCGCGCCCGCCGCGGCGCCGGAACGCCGTCCGCGGGCTCGTGCTCGCGGCCCTGGGTGCGCTCGCGGTCGCCTACCTGTTCCCGTTCGTGTGGATGATCTCGACCTCGCTCAAGCCGACGAAGGAGTTGTACACGCAGCCGCCCACGCTCCTGCCGGTGCATCCGACGCTCGACGCCTATCAGACGGCGCTCATCGGGGCGGGGGACTGGGTGCTGCTGCGGAACAGCGTGATCGTCTGCCTCGCGGCCGTCGCCCTCACGCTGGCGATGGCCCTGCTGATCGCCTATCCGCTGACCCGGCTCCGGGTCGCGCCCGGGTTCCGGCGGGGGCTGCTGTCGTGGCTGTTGAGCCTGCGGTTCTTGCCGTCGATCGTGGTGGTGATCCCGATCTTCGCCACGGTCAGGACGGTCGGCCTGTACGACCGCATGCTCGCGCTGGTGCTCATCTACGCCGCGTTCGCCCTGCCGTTCGCCGTGTGGATGCTGAAAGGGTTTCTGCTCGAGGTGCCCCAGGAAATCGAGGACGCGGCGTTCGTGGACGGCGCCGGCCGGTGGCGGGCGTTCTTTCGGATCATGCTGCCGATGATATCGCCCGGGGTCCTCGCGGCCGGGGTCATCACGTTCGCGCTCGCGTGGAGCGAGTTCCTGTACGCGCTGATCCTGACCGCGACGCCGCGGTCCCAGACGTTCCCCATCGGCGTCTGGAGCTTCGTGACGGAGTTCGAGATCATCTGGAACCAGATGGCGGCCCTCGGCGTCGTGGCGGCGCTGGTGCCGATCGGGCTGCTGCTCCTCGCGCGCCGGTACGTGATCTCGGCGCTCACGTTCGGCGCCGTGCGGGATCAGGCATGATCTACGGGCTGCTGGTCGCGGACATCGATGGCACGCTCGTCGGCGAGGACAAGGTGGTGCCGCCGGGCGTTGCGGCCGCGGTCCGCGCCGCCCGCGACCGGGGCGTGCGCGTCTGCCTGGCCACCGGGCGAATGTGGGACGCCGCGCGCCCGTTCGCCGAGGCGATCGAGGCGGACTCCCCGGCGATTCTCTACAACGGCGCCCTAGTCTACGACTTCGCGGCCGACCGGGCGCTGTGGGCCCACCGCCTGCCGCTTGAGGTCGCCGCGCGTCTCCTGCCGGTGCTGCGGCGGTTCCCACAGACCTCGCCCCTGGTCTTCGTCCGCGGCCGGGTGTACGCTGAGCGGCAGACCCCGTTCGTGGACGTGTACGCGCGGCGCGACCGGCTGACGGTCGAGATCGCCACACCGTTCGAGCGGGTGATGAGCGAGGATCCGGTGAAGCTGCTCATCGTCGGCCGCCACGAGGACCTCCTCGAGCTTCGCCGGGCGATCGACGCGGCCGCGGGCCCGGCGGTGTCGCAGGTGTTCTCGCAGTCCGACTATCTGGAAGTGCTGCCGTCCGGCGTTAGCAAGGGGGCCGCGCTCCCGGTGCTGGCGCGGGCGGTCGGCGTGCCGCTCTCGCGCACCGTCGCGGTCGGCGACAACCACAACGACCTGACGATGCTCCAAGCGGCCGGTCTCGGCGTCGCGGTGGCCGATGCGCCGCCCGAGGTGTTGGCCGCGGCCAAGGCGACGTGCCCGCCCCCGGGACAGGAGGGGGTGCGGGTGGTCATCGAACGGTACTTCCTCGACCCAGGCCGCACGCGCGCGGGGGAGACCATATGAAGCTCGCCTACACGATCTCCGCGTCGACGACACGCTTCGCGGCCGTCGGCCAGACCGGCGACCTCGCGGGGGCGCTCCGGTTCCTCGCGGGCCTGGGCTTCGACGGGGTGGAGCTGGCGATTCGCGATCCGTCGCTCGTGTCGGTCGACGCGATCTCGGACACCGCGCGGGCGCTCGGCGTCTCGGTTCCCGCGATCGGCACCGGTCAGGCGTACGTCGAGGAAGGCCTCGCGCTGACCGCGCCGCCGGAGGTGGTGCGCGAGCGCGCGGTCGAACGGCTGCTCGCGCAGGTCCCGGTCGCGGCGCGCCTGGGCGCCCTCCTGATCATCGGCCTGATCCACGGGCCGATTCCCCCGGACGAACCGCGCGCGCGGGCCGAGGAGTGGTTCCTGTCCGGGCTCGGCCGCGTCGCGCAGGCCGCGCGCCAGCGCGGCGTGCGTCTCGTCGTCGAGCCGATCAACCGGTACGAGAGCAACTGGCTCAACACGGTGGGCGAAGTCATGGATCTGCTCGCGCGCCTCGGCGAGGACAACGTCGGCGTGCTGCCCGACACGTTCCACATGAACATCGAGGAGCCGGATCCCGCGGCCGCGCTGCGTGCCCTGGGCCCGCGCCTGTGGCACGTCCACGTCGCGGACAGCAACCGGCGCGCCCCCGGCCTCGGGCACCTCGACTTCAAGCGGTTCGTCAACATCCTGGGGGGGCTCGGCTACGGGGGCTTCGTCTCCGCGGAGATCCTCCAACATCCCACGTTCGAGGAGGCCGCGCGGCAGACGATCGCCGCGATGCGTCCGCTGGTGCTCCCCGCCGCCCGATAGCGTGGTCGCGGATGGCACCGCCGTCCGCCACCATCGTGAGGGGTGCGTCGAAGCAGGGACACGGGCAGGTCGCTCCGTAATCCATGGGTGCGTCGGCGCCGGGCCGGCGCACCGTCGCCGGGGTTCGGCGGCACCACTCTCGCGTCCCGCACGCGGGGCGCGGCTACGGCGACGGACAAACGGGCATTGTTCCCATCGAGGGTACGAAAACCAGGAAGCGAGGAACGCGCGACGCGCCGCGCGCGGTGAAGCGCGTCGAAGAGCCATGTCCATCACATCGTCCGCCGTCCATCTGACCCAGCGGGATTCGTGCATCGCAGGCGTGCTGAGCACCGCAGCGGAACGCACCCCCGCGGATATTGCCATTGCCGCGCCGGGGCGCGCGCCACTCGCCTATGATCGGCTGCGGCGCTTCACCCACCACACGCGCGACGTCCTGAACGCGATGGGGATCCGGCGGAACGACCGCGTCGCCGTGGTGATCCCCAACGGCCCGGAGTTGGCCGCGGCGTTCGTCGCGGTCGCCGCGTCGGCGGCCTGCGCCCCGCTCAACCCGGCGTACCGCGCCCCCGAGTTCGAGTTCTATCTCTCCGACTTGGGCGCGAAGGCACTCATTGTGCAAGCAGGGATCGATTCGCCGGCGGCAGCCGTCGCGCGGCAGCGAGGCATTGCGATCATCGAACTCGAGCCCACCCGAGCGGCCGAGGCCGGCGTGTTCACGCTGTCCGGCGGACCCCGGCATCACGTGCCGGACGGCGCGTTCGCGCAGCCCGACGACACCGCCTTGGTGCTGTATACGTCGGGCACCACGGCGCGGCCGAAACAGGTGGCGCTGACGCACGAGAACATCTGCGCGTCCGCGCACAGCATCGCGGCCACGCTCCGGCTGGATCGGCGTGACCGCTGTCTCAACGTGATGCCGCTGTACCACATCCACGGCCTGATCGGCGCGACCCTGTCGACGCTGACCGCCAGCGCCAGCATCGCCTGTCCGCCCGGGTTCGACGAGGCCGCGTTCTTTGCATGGCTGGACGAGTTCCGGCCGTCATGGTACACGGCGGTCCCCACGATTCACCAGGCGATCCTGGCGCGCGCGGCCGAGTGTGCGTCGGTCGTCGCCCGATGCCCCCTGCGATTCATCCGTTCGTGCTCGGCCGCGTTGCCGCCCCAAGTCATGACGGAGTTGGAGCGCGTGTTCGGCGTTCCCGTGCTTGAAGCCTACGGGATGACGGAGGCGTCGCACCAGATCAGCAGCAATCCGTTGCCGCCGCTCCCGCGGAAGACGGGTTCGGTCGGTACCGCCACCGGGTGCGACGCGGCCATCATGGACGAGGCCGGCGTTCTGCTGCCGCCGGGCGCGATCGGCGAGATCGTCATTCGCGGTCCGGGGGTCACGCGGGGCTACGCGAACGACGCCGAGGCGACGAGCAAGGCGTTCGTCAACGGGTGGTTCCGGACGGGGGACCAGGGCCTCCTCGACGCCGACGGGTATCTGTTCATTCGCGGTCGCCTCAAGGAGATTATCAACCGCGGCGGGATGAAGATCTCTCCCCGCGAGGTCGAGGAAGTGTTGCTCGACCACCCGGACGTCGTCCAGGCCGTCGCGTTCGGCGTTCCCCACCGCGCGCTTGGCGAGAACGTTGCCGCGGCCGTGGTGATGCGCAAGGACGCGGCCGCGACGGAGGTCGATCTCCGCCAGTTCGCGGCCACCCGGCTCGCGGATTTTCGAGTGCCGTCGCGGATTCTGCTGGTGGACGTCCTGCCCGTGGGCGCGACCGGGAAACTGCAACGGGCCCAGATGGCCGACCGGTTCGCCTCCGCGTTGAGCGCCCCGTTCGCCGGGCCCGGCGACGCGCTGGAGCTCGACCTGGTGCGCGTCTGGAAGACGGTGCTGGGGGTCGAGCAGGTCGGCGTCCACGACAACTTCTTCGACCTGGGCGGCACGTCCCTGTCGGCCGTGCGGATGCTGGAGGAGCTCCACGAGATCAGCGGCCGCACCTTGCCTGTTACCGTTCTGTACCAGGCCCAGACGATCAGACAGCTGGGCGAGGCGCTGAAGGACGCGGCCGGGCTCACCTCGACCCGGGTCACCGCGATCTCTCCCGAGGGGGCCAATCCGCCCTTTTTCTTCCTTCACGGAGACTACACGGGAGGCGGGTTCTACAGCCTGAACCTGGCCAAGCGGCTGGGCCCGCAGCAGCCGTTCTATGCGCTCCACCCCCATGGGCTCGACGGCGGGCCGGTGCCCAGCACGATCGAGGCGATGGCGGCCGACTACCTCGCCACGGTGCGTGCCATCCGGCCGCGGGGACCGTACCTGCTCGGGGGCCACTGCAACGCCGGCCTGATCGCGTTCGAGGTGGCCGGGCGGCTTCGGGCCGAAGGCGAGCGAGTGGACTTCCTGGCCCTCGTGGACGCCCCGGCCCCGAACATGCGCCTGAGCGCTCGGATCCTGCACCGTCTCGTCGGCGCGTTCGCCGCGCGACGGGGGATGACCGTGGAGGAACGGCTCGATCTGTATGTGCGCCTGCGGCGGCGTCTACTGAGGCAGGGTGATCCGCCCGCGGACACCAACCCGGACCCGCGCCGGCGGAACCTTACGCAACTCTACCGTCGGGCGATCGTCGGATACCTCCCGCGACGCTACGCGGGGAAAGTCACGCTGTTGCTCTCGGAGGACGAGGAATACCGGGCGCTTCCGGCTCGCTGGCGGGCGCTCGCGTCCGAAGTCGAGGTGCACGCGATCCCCGGCACACACTTGAGCTCGATCACCCAGCACGTCGGGGTCTTTGCCGAGCGCATGGGCATCTGTCTGCGGAACGCGCAGCGGCCACCGGACCAAACGCCCGGCGGGGAGCCCGACCCGGCGTGATACCACCCACGCTGGATTACCCTCCGGCTCGCCAGCCGCTGTCCGGCGCGGCCGCCGCTCCCCAGGCGCCACCGCTTCCCCCGCTGGGGGACGGCGAGGTCCACGTCTGGCGCGCGGCCCTCGACCTGCCGGAACCGCGCACCCAGGCGCTCGCCGCCACGCTGGCCTCGGACGAACGCGCGAGAGCAGGCCGATTCCGCGCGCCGCGGGACCGGGACCGGTTTGTCGCGGCGCGCGGCCTGTTGCGATCCATTCTGGCGTGCTACTGCGAGACCGAGCCAGGCCGCCTGCGCTTCCGCTACGGCCCGTACGGCAAGCCGGCGATCGACGCCGAGCGCGGCACGGGCGTGTATTTCAATCTATCGCACGCCGGTGGGATGGTCCTGTACGCGGTGGCCCGCCGGGACCTCGGCGTCGACCTCGAACGGGTGCGTGCTCTTCCGATGGATGAGCGTGTCGCCGGGCGATGGTTCTCGCCGGAGGAGTTCGCGGCGCTGTGTGCCCTGGCTCCAGACGGCCGGCGGGAGGCGTTTGCGCGCTGCTGGACCCGACGGGAAGCCTGGGCGAAAGCCCGGGGCGAAGGGCTGCCGGCGTTTCATCGGGAGCTCGACGCTTCGATCGTGGAGCGTGTGCCGCTGGCCGTGGGGAGCACCGAGGAGATCGCCCCGCGGGGCGCCCGCTGGTGTCTGAGAGAGTTGGCCCCGGGCCCCGGGTACGTCGCCGCCGTTGCGGTGGAAGACCGAGGGGCGCGGCTGACGTTCGCCGACTGGCCGTCGTCCGAGCCGCGCGCCCAGCGTTGAATCGCTGAGCCTCGTCGTCCCGCCGCGCCCGCTGCGCCGCGTCGCGCTGGCGCGCTCGAAGGGATGTTTCCGCACTGCCGAGAAGACTCACACAGTCCCTCGCGTTGCTCGCGGTATCACCCCATTGGGTGGGCGGAGGTGGAAGATGCAGGAATCCTGGCACCGGTATCTCCGGTTGGGAATCGTTCACTTCATGGCGTTCCCTGCGGTGATGAAGGGCGAGGGACCGTACGCCGACACGATCCGCCAGATCGCCGGAGACGAGTTCTTCTCCGCGATCGAGGTCGGCTGGGCGCACGACGCGGCCGAGCGCCTGGCGGCAGGTGCGGTGCTCCGGGAGAGCCACCTCAGCGTCGGGTTCGGGGCGCAGTCGGCGATCCTGACGACGAAGTCCGACCTCAACGCGCTCGACGAGGCGGCGCGGCGCAAGGCGGTGACCGTCGTTGAAGGGTGCATCGACCAGGCGGTCGAGCTGGGCGCCCGCCGCGTCGCGGTGCTGAGCGGCCCGTACCCGGGCGCGTCGGCCGAAGCGAAGGCCAAGGAGCGGCTCGTGGCATCGCTCCTGGAGCTGTCCGCGTACGGCCGCGAGCGCCACGTCGCGATCACGCTCGAGACGTTCGACCGGACCGTCGAGAAGAAAGCGCTCGCCGGCCCGACGAAACTGTGCGTCGAGATCTCCGAGGCCGTGCGGCGGAGCTACCCCGAGTTCGGGCTGATGCTGGACCTGAGCCACATGCCGCTGCTCGGCGAGGGGGTCCGCGAGTCGCTGACGACCGGGCGCGAGCACCTGGTCCACGCGCACATCGGGAACTGCGTGATGGGGGATCCACAGCACCCCGCCTACGGCGACCAGCACCCCCGGTTCGGCATCGCGGGCGGCGAGAACGACACCCCGGAGGTTTTGGAGTACCTGCGCGTGCTGTTCGAGATCGGGTTCCTCGGGAGCATAGCGCACCGGCCGTTCTTGAGTTTTGAGGTGAAGCCGCTGCCCGGCGAGGATCCCGCGGCGGTGATCGCCGGCACGAAGCGCGTCTTCGCCGACGCGTGGGCACAGCTCTAGTGACGAGGGTGTGTGGGGTGGGCGCAGCGGATCGCTGACACAGGAGGCCGTTCGATGGCAACGCCGCGGATCTACATCACCCGTCCTCTACCGGCCCAGGCGATGCAGTGCCTCGAGGGCGCGGTGGAGTACCGGATGTGGGACCGGGAGAGCGAGCCGGTCCCGCGTGACACGCTGCTGCGTGAGATCGTGGACGTGGACGGCGTCATCTGCCTGATCACCGAGAAGATCGACGCGGAGGTGATCGAGCGGGCGCGCCGCTGCCGGGTGATCGCGCAGGTCGCCGTCGGTCACGACAACATCGACGTCGCCGCGGCGACGAAACGCGGGATCCTCGTCACCAACACGCCGGGCGTCCTCACGGAGACGTCCGCGGACATGGCGTGGGCGATTCTGATGGCGACCGCGCGCCGCGTCGTCGAGGGCGACAAGTTCACGCGATCGGGCCGGTGGAAGACCTGGGAGATCATGGGCTTCACCGGGCAGGACGTGCACGGCGCGACGCTCGGCATCGTCGGGATGGGGCGCATCGGGGCGGCGATCGCGCGCCGAAGCCGCGGGTTTAAGATGCCGCTTCTGTACCACAACCGCCGGCGGAACGAGGCGCTCGAACAAGAACTCGGCGCCACCTCCGTGTCCCTCGACGACCTGCTCCGGCAGAGCGACTTCGTCATGATCTCGACCGCGCTGACCCCGGAGACGCGGCACCTGATCGGTGAACGGGAGCTCGGGTTGATGAAGCCGACCGCGATCATCGTGAACATCTCGCGCGGCCCGGTCATCGATCAGCGGGCGCTGTACCGCGCGCTCGTGGACAAGAAGATCTGGGCCGCCGGCCTGGACGTCTTCGAGGTCGAGCCGGTCCCGATGGACGATCCGTTGCTCCGGCTCGACAACGTGGTGATCCCGCCGCACCTGGGTAGCGCGAGCATCGCCACCCGCATCAAGATGGCCACGATGGCGGCGGCGAATTGCCTCGCCGGCGTCACCGGGAAGATCCCACCCAACCTGGTGAATCCCGAGGCGCTGGAGCGGCGCTAGCGCCGGCGCAGCGCCTCGGCGGCCCCCGGAGCCCGCGCCCGATCACATCCTGACGCTCGATCTGGGCACGTCCGCGTGCAAAGCGTCCCTGTTTGCGCCGGACGGCCGCGTCGTCGCCCAGGTCGGTATCGAGTATCCCACGCTGCAGCCCGCGCCGGGGTGGGCGGAGCAGGACCCCGTCGCGTGGTGGGACGCTGCGTGCGCGGGGTGCGCGCAGCTGCCGGTAGAGGCCCGCGACCGCGTCGTGGCGGTCGGCCTGAGCAGCCACCGCGGCGGCGTCGTGCCCGTGGACGGGGGCGGCCGGCCGCTTGCGTCGTGCATGATCTGGATGGACCGTCGCGCGGCCGGAGAGGTGGGCGCGTTCGTCCGCGCGTTCGGCCGGGAGCGAGTGCACGAGGTGACCGGGCTCGTGCCGGACACCGAATTCAGCGCCGGGAAGATCCTGTGGCTGCGGTCGCACCGGCCGGACGTGTTTCGCGCGGCGCGGTATTACCTCCAGCCCCGCGACTATCTCTATCTCCGACTGACGGGAGCGCCGGCGACCGACTATACGCTTGCTTCCCGGACGCTGCTGCTGGACGTCCGATCCCGTACCTGGTGGGCGGACGCGTGCGCGTACGTCGGGATTTCGCCCGACGTGTTTCCTCCCGTGTACGCGTCGTCGGCCGCGCCGCACGTCGTGACGTCTGAGGCCGCGGCGGTGCTCGGGATTCCCGCGGGGGTCCCGGTGGCGCTCGGGGCCGGCGACCGGCCGTGCGAGGTGCTCGGCGCGGGCGCGACCGGCGCCCGAGTCATGGTGTCCACCGGCACCACCACCAACGTCTCGGTGTCATCCCCAGCGCCGCCGGCGGTGAGCGATCCGCGGGTGATGTGCTCACTGCACGCCGTGGACGGCACGGTGCTGTTCGAACAGGGGATGAGCGCGTCGGGCTCGATTCTCCGCTGGCTCCGCGACACGGTGCTCGGCGGCGCCGTGGACTACCGGCGCTTCGACGCGCTGGCCGGTGATGTGCCCGCGGGCGCCGACGGGCTGCTGTTCCTGCCGTTTATGGCGGGCGCGCGGGCCACGCGCTGGGACCCCGACGCCCGGGGCGTCTGGTTCGGGTTGAGCGAGGCGCACGGCGTCGGGGCCCTCGCGCGCAGCGTGATGGAAGGCGTCGCGTACGAGATCCGGGCGTGCCTCGCGCTCCTGGACGGCATGGGCGTGCACCCGAGCGAGGTCGTCGCGGTGGGCGGCGGGGCGCGGAGCGCGCTCTGGAACCAGATCCTCGCGGACGTGCTGGGCCGGCCGGTCGGCGTGCCGCGCCAGACCGACGCCGCGTCGCTGGGGGCGATGTTGCTCGCGGCGGCCGCGATCGGGCGGGTGCGCTCGGTCGAGCACGCCGCGCGCGAGATCAACCCGGTGGTGCGGGCGTACCGGCCCGACGCCGCGGCGGCGGATCGGTACCGCGGGCTCTACGACGTGTACACGCAGCTCTACGATACGTTGCGGCCGGCGTTTCACGAGCTCGCGTCGCCGGCGGCGCGGGAGGGGTGAGCGACATGGCGGTGACGGGCGACCGGCTCCCGCTGGTGGCTGTGACGATGGGGGACCCGGCCGGGATCGGACCGGAGATCATCATGAAGGCGCTCGCCGCGCCCGAGCTGTACGCTGTGTGCCGGCCGCTGGTTGTCGGCGATCTCAGCACGATGGCGAAGACCGCGCGCGATCTCGCGCTCCCGGTGGCGCCCGCGGCCGTGGCGTCTCCCCGCGACGGCCGCTACGCGCACGGCGCCGTGGATGTGCTCGACCTCGGCAACGTGGACCTGTCGTCGCTGCGGATGGGCGTGATCCATGCGGACGCCGGTCGAGCGGCCGGCCAGGCCGTGGAGCGGGCGATCCGCCTGGCCCAGGCCGGTGAAGTCGACGCGATCGCCACGGCGCCGCTCAACAAGGAGGCGCTGTGGGCGGCCGGCTACCCGTACCCGGGGCATACCGAGATGCTCGCCGAGCTGACCGGCAGCCGCGAGTCCCTCACGATGTTCGTGATCGGGTCCCTCCGCATCTTCTTTCTCACGCGCCATCTGTCGCTGCGCGACGCGATCGCGCAGATGACGCGCGCGCGGGTCCGCGAGACGCTCGCGATCATGACCCAGGTCCTGGACGACCTCGGCCTCGCGTCGCCGCGCGTGGCCGTCGCCGCGCTGAACCCGCATGCGGGAGAAGGCGGCAAGATGGGGGACGAGGAGATCCGCGAGATCGGCCCCGGCGTCGAGGATGCCCGCGCGGCCGGGCTGAACGTGTCGGGTCCGATCCCCGCCGACTCGGTGTTCCATCTCGCGGCGGAGGGGCGGTTCGACGCGGTGCTGTCGTTGTACCACGATCAAGGTCACATCGCCGCGAAGATGTCGGACTTCTACAAGACCGTGAGCGTGACGACCGGGCTCCCGTTCGTGCGCACATCGGTGGACCATGGGACTGCGTTCGACATCGCCGGCACAGGCCGGGCCAGCGCCGTCAGTATGATCGAGGCGATCCGCGTCGCCGCAGATCTGTCGGCGAGGCGCCGAGCCAAGGCCGCCGCGCGCGGTGCGGTGCTATAATACCGGTACGGCTTGGGCCGGGAGTGCTCGATGCGGTGTCCGCGGTGCGGCAGACAGGCGATCGTCGGCCACGTCACGATTCGGTGGCTTCAGGTGAAGGGTGCGCTGCTCCCGGAGCGGGGCTACTATTGCACGGCGTGCGGGCATGCCTTCGACGAGGTCGCGCCCCGGCCGGGTGACTTCGCGTTCCAGTCCGTGCGCGTGGAGGCGATGAGCGACGCCCTGCGCCGTCTCCAGGAGAACGCGGACGTCGTCGTCGTCCGGCACAAGACGGGTACGCGCGAGGTTCTGTACTGACCCTGTTGCTGGCCGCGCTCCTGGGCCTCGCGGTCGGGTGGGTGCGGGGCGGACGGCTCGGCGGACTCTCCCGCGCTTCGCTGCGCTGGTTCCCCGTGCTGGTGCTCGGCGTGGCGCTGCTGCTCGCGGCGCAACTCTCCTGGCTGCCCGCGCCCGCCGCGCCGTTCCTCGTCGGTACCGGGTACCTCGCGGCGATCGTGATGCTCGTCACCAACCGGGACCAACGCTGGCTGCTCCCCGTGCTCGCGGGTGCCGTCCTCAACGCCGCTGTGATCGTGGCGAACGGGGGGCGCATGCCCGTGTCCGTGCGTGCGCTGGAAACCGCGGGGCTTCCGGCCCTCCCCGCGCTCGTCGGCGGGACAGATCCGCGACATCTGCTCGCAACCTCCGCGAGCCCGCTCGGGCTGCTCGATGACCGGCTGGCGTTTCACATCGGCGGGCTGGCCGGTATCGCCAGCCCGGGGGACGTCCTGATGGCGGTCGGCGTGGCTGGGTTCGTCCAGGCCGCGATGGTGGAACGGCGGCACGGCTGACCGAGAATACGAACGTGTGTGCGGATAGTCGGGGCCGCTCTGGCCCTTATTTTATTTGTGCTAGCGGCGATGCGATGCAGGAGATTGGGGATGGGTGGAGAAACGTGGAGATCCGTAGGGACAGGTGGGGAGACGCGGACCGGCGTGAGGATGGATGCTCAGAGGCGAGGCGCAGTATGCGCTCGACGACAAGGGGCGGGTGGTGATTCCACCCAAGTTCCGGGCGGTGATGGGGGATCGCATCACCGTGACCCGCTGGATCGAGCCGTGCCTTGCGGCGTTTTCCCCCGTCGAGTGGCAGGCCCTCGAAGAGAAGCTGCGCATGCTCCCGCTCGGCAGCGCCGACGTCCAGCGTCTGTTGCTCTCGTCGGCCGAGGACTGCGATCTGGACCGGCAGGGGCGGATCACGCTCCCGCCGCACCTGCGGGAGCACGCGGGCATCACGCGGGGCGTGACGATCCTCGGCGTGGGCGCCCGTCTCGAGGTCTGGAGCACGCCGAATTGGCGCCGCAAGCTCCAGTCCGTTCGGAAGCGGCAAGACGAGCTGATCGGACAAATCCAGGCGCTGATCCTGTAGTGATGACAGAGAGGCGAGGCGCGGGTGGCGTTTGGACGGACCAACGGGGGGTCGACGTCTCCTCAGCAACCGGTGCACGTTCCGGTTCTGGTGGATGAGGTGCTGACGTATCTCGCGCCCCGCGCCGGGGCTTTGATCGTAGACGCCACCGTCGGCGACGGGGGACACGCGGAAGCCGTGCTGCGGCGCATCGCGCCGGCGGGGCGGCTGATCGGGTTCGACCGAGACGGCGACGCGATCGCCCAGGCGGAGGAGCGGCTGCGTCCGTTCGGGCGCAACGTGATGCTGCGGCAGGCGAGCTTCGGCGAACTGGACGAGGCGCTCGACGCGCTGGGGGTAGGGGTGGTCGACGGCATCCTGTTCGACATCGGGGTCTCGACCCGGCAGCTGCTCGAGCCGGGCCGCGGCTTCAGCTTCGACCGCGCGGGGCCACTGGACATGCGCATGGATCGGACGCAGGAGCTGACCGCGGCGCAGATCGTTAACACGTTTCCCGAGCGCGCGCTCGCCGACGTGATCTACCGCTACGGTGAGGAGCGCGCCTCGCGCAAGATCGCAAAGCAGATCGTCGCACGGCGCCCGCTCAAGACCACGCGCGACTTGGCGCAGGCGGTCGAAGCCGCGATCGGCGGCGCGCGGGGGCGGCTGCATCCGGCGACGCGGACGTTTCAGGCGATCCGCATCGTCACTAACGGCGAGCTGGACGCGCTCGAGCGCGGGCTGCCACAGGCGGTCCGTCGCCTGCGCCCCGGCGGGCGCCTCTGCGTGATCGCGTTCCATTCGCTCGAGGATCGGATCGTGAAGCAGGTGCTCACGCGGTTCTCACGCGGGTGCACGTGTCCGCCGGACCTGCCCGTGTGCCGGTGCGAGGGGGAGCGGCTGCTGCGCATGCTCACCAAGAAGCCGGTGACGGCGTCGCCACTCGAGGTCCGGGACAACCCGCGGGCGCGCAGCGCCCGGTTGCGCGCGGCGGAGCGGCTTGGCGAGACCGCGGCGCGGGACGCGCGCGGCGCCCGGCGGGGAAGCGGAAACGGGGTTCACTGATGATGGCGCTTCGGCAGGCACAGATGGCATCTCCGGTGCTGATTCCTGAGCATTGGGGCCTGAGGGGGAGGGAGGCGACCCGGCGTCGGCGGAGACGGTATCCCATGATCGCGACACTCACGTTTGCAGCACTCGCTGTACTTCCATTCGTCGCACACGTCGCAGCTGTAGCAAACGCAGCACACATCGGCTACCACATACTCCAGGACACCCAGGAAATCGCCGCCCTAGAGACCGAACACGAACGTCTCCAAGCCATCGCTTCCTCCCTCAGGGCCCCAGAACGGATCGAACATCTTGCTGTGACTCGCCTTGGGCTGCAGGCTCCCGGCGTCGGTCAGATCGCGTCGTTGTCCCTGCCGGCGCCCGACCTCCGTCAAGACGCCCGCGGCGGACCCGGGTTCTGGCAGCGGTTCGGCGAGTACTTCCACCGAAATGAGGCGGTAGCG
>DASQGM010000298.1:0-7040 GCA_035632615.1 bacterium
CGGCCGCACCTTCATCCCCATCGTCGAGGGCGTGATCCAATTTGCGGTGGTGTTCGCCGCGCTCATGCTGGGGCTCCAGGCGGTGCACGTCAACGTCACCGCGCTGCTGGCCAGCGCGGGTGTGCTCGGCGTGGCGTTGGGCTTCGGGGCCCAGTATCTCATCAGAGACGTGCTGGCGGGTCTCTTCCTGATCTCGGAGGGAATCGTCCAAGCGGGGGACATCGTCCGGCTCGACGGCGACATCGGGACCGTCGAGCGGGTCACGCTGCGCACCGTCCAGCTGCGAAAGGCGAACGGCGAGTTGCTGACGGTTCCGAACGGTCAGATCGGACGGATCGGCAACCTCAGCCGCGACTACGGCACGGCGATGGTGCGGATCACCGTGCCCTACCGGGCGGATCTCGGCGCCGCGCTCGAGGCCCTGCGCACCGTCGGCGCGGAGTGGGCCGCGGAGGACACCGCCGACGCGCAGGGGCAGCCGGTCGTGGACGGCGCCGTGGACGCCCACGAAACGGGCGTCGTCCTCCAGTTGTCCATCCGCGTGCGGCCCGGCCGCCAGTGGGCGGTCGAATCGGTGCTGCGGCAGCGGGCGATCGCGGCGCTCGCCGCGCGGGGGATCCCGATCGATTCCCGGGTATCCGTCACTTTGTGACACGGGAATGCTACAATGGCGTTGGGTCGCTCCACCGCACCCGGCGCGGCCGGTTCGATCAGCGCTGATCCACCCCATCCCGATAGGGACACCATGTCGAAACCAGTCGGCCACTTGGTCTTCACCCTACACACGCACCTCCCGTTTGTCATCAACCACGGGCGGTGGCCACATGGCAGCGACTGGCTGTCCGAGGTCACCGTGGAGTGCTACCTCCCGCTCCTCCGGATGCTGGACGGCCTCGCCGACGACGACGTCGACGCCGCGGTCACCATCAACATCTCGCCGATTCTGTGCGAGCAACTGGCGAGCGCCGCGTTCCGCGAGGAGATCACGGCGTTCCTGGACCAGTGCCTGCGGAGCTGTGAGGACACCCGCCGGCATTTCTCGGACACACACGAGGACAATCTCGCGGCCCTGTGCGGTCATTGGCGCCGGGTCTACGAGGCCCGGCGGCGTGAGTTCGAGGAGATGGACGGAGACCTGCTCGCGCGATTCCGCCGGCTCGCGGACCGCGGCGGGATCGAGCTCATCTCGACCGCCGCGACGCACGGCTACTTCCCGCTGCTCAGCCGGGACGAGAGCCTGGACCTGCAACTCCGCACGGCCGTCGAAACGCACACCCGACACTTCGGCCGTCCTCCGAAGGGCGTGTGGCTCCCCGAGTGCGCGTATCGTCCGCGGTACCAGTGGACCCCGCCGGTCGGGCCCCGCAGTGGAAAGGTTCGGTATCGGCGCCGCGGCGTCGAGGAGTTGCTGGCCGGGCACGGCCTCGAGTACTTCTTCACCGACGTCCACCTGGTGCGCGGCGGACAGGCGCTATCGGCCTACCGCGACTATTTTCCCCGGCTGCGCACCGTGGCGGGCCCGGAGGGACAGTTTCACCGCCGGGAGGACCGGAGCCCGTACCAGTCCTACCGGGTGGCCTCGCGGGGGGGCGCCGGAGACGCGGTGTCGTTCGTGCGCGACCCGGAGACGACGCTCCAGGTCTGGAGCCGGGACGCGGGGTATCCGGGCGACGAGTGGTACCTCGAGTTTCACAAGCGCCACTTCCCCGGGGGGCTCCGGTTCTGGCGGGTGACGCATCCGAAGAGCGACCTCGCCGACAAGCAGGTCTACGTTCCGCAACGGGCCGAGGAGCGAACGCGCGCGCACGCGGCCCACTTCACGGCGCTCGTCCGCAACGTGCTCGCACGGTACGCCGGCGAAGCCGGGCACCCGGGCGTGCTCTGCAGCCCGTTCGACACCGAGCTGTTCGGACACTGGTGGCACGAGGGTCCCGCCTGGCTCGACCACGTGCTCCGCGGCCTCGGGGCCGAGGGGGTGTCGGCGGTCGCGGCCGGCACGTATCATGCGGCTCATCCGGCCGGCGGCCCGATCACGCTGCTCGAAGGGTCGTGGGGCGAAGGAGGAGACCACCGCGTCTGGCTGAACAAGGATACCGCATGGACGTGGGAGATGGTCTACCAAGCCGAGGAGGAACTGTGGGGATTCGTATCGCACACGCCCTGGCGGCAGACCCCGCTGCTGCGGCGGATCGTCGCCCAGCTTGGCCGGGAGATGCTCCTGCTGCAGGCCTCGGACTGGCAGTTCCTCATCACGACCTGGGCGGCTCGGAACTACGCGGAGACGCGGTTCGCCGAACACTACGCCGACTTCACGCGGCTGCTCGAGCTCGGGAAGCGCGTGCACGGTGGTGGAACGCTGTCGTGGGAGGACGACGAACTACTGGTTGGCAAGGAGGCCCAGGACTTCTGCTTTCCGGGGATCGCCGAGCACATCGAGGCGGCCGCGGGGCTCCCGCCGGCGTAGCCGGCCGCGCTCGCGGGCGACGTTGGTAACCCGTCCCCGCATCCTCGCCGTCATCCTCGCCGGCGGCAGGGGCGAGCGCCTGTATCCGCTCACGAAGGAACGCAGCAAGCCCGCGGTGCCGTTCGGCAGCAAGTACCGGATCGTGGACTTCGTGCTCAGCAACTTCATCAACTCGCGGATCTTCTCGCTGTACATCCTGGTCCAATACAAGTCCCAGTCGTTAATCGACCACATCCGCCGGGGCTGGCGGATGAGCGCCGTGGTCGACGAGCATTTCATCATCCCCGTTCCGCCGCAGATGCGGTGGGGCGAGTCATGGTATCGGGGGACCGCGGACGCGGTGTTCCAAAACCTGAACCTGATCCGCGACGTCGATCCGGATCTGATCGCGATCTTCGGGGCGGACCACATCTATCGCATGGACCTCCAGCAGATGGTCGACGCGCACCTTGCCCGCCGGGCCGACGTCACCGTCGCGGCGCTCCCCGTTCCGATCGAGACGGCGTCGGGGTTCGGGATCATCGATGCCGACGCGAGCGGCCGGATCGTCGGATGGGAGGAGAAACCGGCGGAGCCGAGGCCGATGTTGAACGACCCAGCCCGGGCGCTGTCCTCGATGGGTAACTACATCTTCACCACGGAGGTCCTGGAGGACGTGCTGGTCGAGGACGCCCGGCGCAGCACGGACCACGACTTCGGCCGCACCATCATCCCGGAACTCTACCCGTACGCGCGGGTGTACGCGTATGACTTCTTGAGCAACGTGCTCCCGGACCTCAAGCCGACCGAGGAACGCGGGTACTGGCGCGACGTGGGCACGATCGAGGCGTACTGGCGCGCCAACATGGATCTGCTGGGGCAGACGCCGGCGCTCGACCTCGACAACCCGCGCTGGCCGATCCTCGCCCCCCCGTTCGCCGGCCCGTCGGCCCGGGTCGTCGCCGGCGAGGTCGAAGACTCGCTGCTCGGGGAAGGCACGATCATCCGAGGAGGGTCGGTGCGCCGCTCCATCCTCGGCCAGGGCGTGCTGGTGGAGCCGGGCGCCGTGATCGAAGACAGCATCGTGATGGACAACACGACGGTCGGCTCCCACGCTCGGATCCGCCGGGCGATCATCGACCGCTTCAACACGATCGAACCCGGCGCCGTGTTCGGGTGGGACCCGTCACGGGATCTCGACGCGGGCATCCTGGATCCCTCGGGGATCGTCGTCGTCGGCCGCGGAGCCACACGCGTCCGAGGCAGCCAGCACGTTCATCCCTGAATTGGACCGCCGCCGGCGCGTCGGGCGCCCGCGCCGCCGATCGCGTGCCGGGACGGTGCGGCGCGGGATCGACGTGGTGCGAAAGCGAGAGAACCGATGACCGACCACTGCATCTGCGTGCACGGCCACTTCTACCAACCGCCGCGGGAAAATCCCTGGCTCGAGGTGGTCGAGATCCAGGACTCGGCGGCGCCCTATCACGACTGGAACGCCCGGATCACCGCGGAGTGCTACGCGCCCAACGGCGCGTCGCGCGTGCTCGACGGCAACCGCCGCATCCTCGAAATCACCAACAACTACGCGCAGATCAGCTTCAACGTCGGCCCCACGTTGCTCGCGTGGATGGAGCACGCCGCCCCGGAGGCGTACGTCCGCATCCTCGAGGCCGACCGGACGAGCCGCGCGCGGCGAGGCGGTCACGGCAACGCGCTCGCCCAAGTGTACAATCACATGATCTTGCCGCTCGCCGTCCGGCGCGACAAGGAGACGCAGGTTGCCTGGGGGATCGCCGATTTTCGTCACCGGTTCGGCCGCGACCCCGAGGGCATGTGGCTCCCGGAAACGGCGGTCGACACCGAGACGCTTGAGGTCCTCGCCGCGCACGGGATCGCGTTCACGATCCTAGCGCCGCACCAGGCGGCGCGCGTCCGGCCGCTCGCCGGCGGCGACTGGAGCGACGTCGGGGGCGAACGCGTGGACCCCGGGCAACCCTACGTGTGCCGGCTGCCGAGCGGTGCCGCGATCACGGTGTTCTTCTACGACGGCCCGATCTCGCGCGCGATCGCGTTCGAGGGACTGCTCAACAACGGCGAGCGGTTCGCCGCGCGGCTCGGCGCGGGATTCACGGGTCGACCCGGCCCGCAGCTCGTGCATGTCGCAACCGACGGCGAGTCCTATGGCCATCATCACCCGTTTGGGGAGATGGCGCTGACGTACGCGCTGCGGGTGATCGAAGAACGGAACTTGGGCCGCCTGACCAACTTCGGCGAGTACCTGGCGATGTTTCCGCCGGACCACGCGGCGGAGATCGTGGAAGGCACGAGCTGGTCGTGCGCGCACGGGGTGGAGCGGTGGCGCGCGGACTGCGGTTGCCGGGCGGGACACCCCGGTTGGAACCAGGCGTGGCGCGGGCCGCTGCGGGACGCGCTCGACTGGTTACGCGATGAGCTCGCGGGCGTTTTCGAGCGGGAAGGCGGGCGCTACTTCGCCGATCCGTGGGCGACGCGCGACGCGTACATCGACGTGATCCTTACCCGCACCACGGAGGCCGTGGACGCGCTCTTTGCCGCGCACGCACGGCCGGCCCCCGACGGGAACGGGCGGTCCCGGGCGCTGCAACTGCTGGAGATGCAGCGCCACGCCATGCTGATGTACACCTCGTGCGGCTGGTTCTTCGACGAGCTATCCGGGATCGAGACGGTCCAGGTGATCAAGTACGCGGCGCGCGCCCTCCAGCTCGCAGAGCGTTTCGGCGCGCGTCTCGAGGACGAGTTCGTCCGGCGGCTCGCCGCCGCGAAGAGCAACCTGCGGCAGTGGGGCGACGGGGCCGGGGTGTACCGGCGCGCCGTGAAGCGGTCGATCGTCACCCTGCCGCGCGTGGTCGCCCACTACGGGATCAGCTCGCTGTTCGAACCGTACGAGGACGAGACGTCCGTCTTCAGCTACACGGTGCGGCGCCGCGACGCCCGCCGGGAGACCGCGGGCGGCCACGCGCTCGCCGCCGAGCTCGTCACCGTCACCTCCCGGATCACGGGGGAGACCGCGGACGCTGCGTACGCGGCCCTGCACCTCGGCGGCCACGATCTGCAGTGCGGCGTCCGGCCGGACGCGACGCCGGCGTGGTACGAGGCCACGAAGCAAACGCTGGCGGACGCGTTTCTCGGCCAGGGAGCCAGCGCAGCGCTCCGCTTCCTCGACGACCGGTTCGGGCGCAGCCTCTTCGGTCTGCCCGACCTGTTCGTAGAGGAGCGCCGCAAGATCCTGGGGCTCCTGACCGAGGAGCGGCTCGGCCGGTTCGAGGGCGTGTACCGAGAGCTGTACGAAGAGTCCCGACCGCTGCTCGCGTTCATGCGGGAGTCCGAGATCCCGGTGCCGCCGGCGTTCCTCATGGCGGCCCAGTACACCCTGACGCGCGCGCTCGCCCAGGAGATCCGCCGCGCTGCGGAAGAACCGCTCGGAGACCGCGCGTTCGAGCTCGCCAGCGATCTCGACGCGCTCGGGCTCGCCGCGGAATGGACCGACGCCGCTCCCCTGCTCCGGCAAACGCTGGAGACGCGCGCGGACGGCCTCAAGCACGACCCGTTGGGCCCCGCGCTCGCCCAGACGCACCGCCTGCTCGATCTCGCGGACACACTCGGGGTCACCGTGAACCTGTGGCAGGTGCAAAACCTCTACCACGCGGCGGCGGTCACCCATCGGGACGCGCTGCGCGGCGATGCGACCGCATCCGGCGACGAGCCGGCTGATTGGTCGGACCGCGTGGCCGAGTTCTGGCGGCTGGGAACCCGATTGAACTTCAACCTCGAGTCCCTCCGCGCCGGCGCGCCCGCCCCGAAATAGGGCGTCGGGCGCCACGGGCCGCCGTGCGCCTAGAGATGGGCCGCCACCACTACCCCGGTCACGAGGTGGGGGCTCGCGGCCCCTGTGTCGACGACGAAGGTGACCCCGCGGGCCCGGTATTCAAGCATGTCGTATCCGGGAAAATGGAGGATTCCGGAGGGCCTGCCGTACACGTCGCGCACCGCCCCGTCCGTGTCGCCGGCGCCGATCCCTTCACGAGTCCGATAGCGCTCGTCGTGCGCGACGCTGATCAGAATGACCAGGTCGTCCACCGTTTCGACGACAAGGGAACGAAGCGGCCCCTGCGGGGCATCTCGCCACGTGTACCAGACGGTCCGGGCGTCCCGGTCGACCTTCGCTGGGGCACCGAGGGTCGCCTCGACCTCCGCCATCTTCATGCCGAGCTTCACCGGACCTACGCCAAGCCCCGGGACGACGAGGTACCTCGCGTCGACGAGCGCAGCGGACGCGCCGGACGCGAAGACGGACACGACGAGGATTGCGGCAAGATACGGGCGCACTTCCCACCCCCATGCTGCGATCTCTGCTGCATCGTAATGCGACGACGATCCCCTGCATCGATCCCGACGCGGCCTACGCCCGCCGTGTTCTAGGATCCCCGGGGTTGGGGCTCCGTTCCCATGGCGCGACCGCCTCGGGGCGCCCGGGCGGGGTCCGCCGTCCGCGTCGCGCGGGGTCGCGCCCCTAGAAGTGCGGGGGGCAGCGAGTCATTACGCGCTCACGGACGCACCG
>DASQGM010000299.1:0-1804 GCA_035632615.1 bacterium
CCCCCCCCCCGACCGACAAGGTGGTTTTCCGCCGTCCGTCCCCGCGGTCGGCGGCTGCGCGTACCGTGCGGCGGCTGCGACTCGCGTTCCTCACACTCCGCCCGGACAGGGATCAGCGCCGCGCGGCAGGAATCCTCTCCACGTGGAGTCGCAGTCCGACCCGAATCCCTCGGATGTGATCAGCCGGGACGGCGTCTCGGCCTCGTCGCACCCCTGGGCGACGGCCGCCGGTCTTGAGATGCTCTTACGCGGCGGCAACGCGGTCGATGCCGCCACCGCGACCGGGTTCGCTCTCGCGGTGTGCGAGCCGGCGTGGTCCCATCTCGGCGGGCAGGGGATCATGCTCGTCCGCATGGCGGACGAACGCGAGACCGTTGCGCTGGACTTCTACGCGTGTGCCCCGGGCGCGGCGCGCCAGGGCATGTACCGGTGGATCGAGAGCCCGACTCAGGGCGAGTACCGGTTCTGGACCGAGGACGACCTCAACACCACCGGGGGGCTCTCGGTCTGCGTTCCCGGAACCGTGTGCGGCTGGCTGTACGCACACGGCCGGTGGGGGCGCCTCCCCCGCGCGACCGTATTGGGCCCGGCGATCGTGTACGCGGCGCGCGGGGTGCCGCTCACGTCGCGCCTCGCGGCCGCGGTCGCGGAGAACCGCGATCGTTTGCGTCGGTCGCCGGCGGCCGCGGCGGTCTTCCTCCGCCCCGACGGCACGCCGCGTCCCCCAGGCGAGCTCATCGTGCAGGCGGACTTGGCCCGGACACTCGAGCTGCTGGCGGAGCACGGGAGCGAGCCGTTCTACGCCGGGGAGATTGCGGAGGCGATCGTCGCGTGCGTTCGCGCGGACCGCGGGGTGCTCGCCGGGGACGACCTGGCCCGGTACCCGACCGAGCTGTTCCGTGTCCACGCGCCCGACGCGGTGGGGTTCCGACAGCATACGATTCAGTGCGCGCCGCCGCAGGCGAGCGCGCTGCTGCTGCACCTGCTGCTGCTCCTCGACGGTATCGACCTCTCCCGCTATCGGCCGCTGGCCGCGGAGAAACTGCACCTGTTGGTTGAGGCGATGAAGCTGGCCTTCGCCGATCGGTCCCGCCACATCGGCGACGACACGTGCGTGAACATGCCGCTCGCGGGTCTGCTCAACCCGTCGTACGCCGCCGCGCGGCGTGCGTTGATCGATCCTGGGAGGGCGTTGTTTCCGGGGGCCGGCGATCCGTGGGCGTTCCAGAGTGCGCCCCCGGATCCCGCGAAGATGACCGTTGGGGTCGCGTCTCCCGCGGGGGACGGCGGCTGCACGTCCCACCACTCCCACGTGGACCGGTGGGGCAACTTCGTGGCGCTCACGCAGAGCCTGGGCGACCAGTTCGGCTCCGCGCTGATGGTCCCCGGCTACGGCGTGCTGCTCAACAACGCGATGAAGCTGTTCGATCCGCGTCCGGGCGCACGCGCCGCGTCGATCGCGCCGTACAAGCGCCCCCTTTCCCCGTGGCCGACGCTGGTGCTCCGCGACGGGGTGCCGGTGATGGCGCTCGGGAGCCCGTCGGGCACGCGGATCCCCAACGCAATCGCGCAGGTGCTGGTCAACGTGCTCGACCACGGGTTGGGCCTGCAGGCCGCCGTGGATTGTCCCCGCGTGCACTGGTCCGGTCACGAACTCGAGGCGGAGTCGGACCTGCCGGGCGATGCCCGGGACGGCCTCGCGCGGCTGGGGCACGTCGTGCAGTACCGGCACCGTCGCTCCCCGTGGTTCGGGGCGGTTCAGGCCGTCGCGCGGGACCCGGACACGGGGATGTGCCGCGGGGGG
>DASQGM010000300.1:0-5519 GCA_035632615.1 bacterium
CGCTGCTCGGTCACATCGGCCCCCAGAGATCGAGCGCCCGCAATCACCTGCGCAACCCCGGTTGGTCTTCACCCGCCAGCGCAGGAGTCCCCTACTCCGACGCCCCCTCACCGGCCGTGACGGCGGGCGTGCGGCTACGGAGCGCGGCTCGCGCGACCGAGCTCAGAGGCGGTTGTCCACAACAATCCACAGCCGGCGAACATCTGTTTGCATTTATCGCCCGCCATGTGCTATAATCCGTGCGCTTACACACGGGAGAGCGGGGGGAGCACACGTGGGTAAAGGACTGACGAAACGCCAACGGGAGATCCTGACCTACGTCCTGGACAGCATGCAGCAGCGGGGCTACCCACCGTCGGTTCGTGAGATCGGGGCCGCGCTCGGACTGACCAGCAGCTCGACCGTCCACAGCCACCTCGCCGCGCTCGAGAAGAAGGGCTTCATCCACCGAGATCCAAGCAAGCCGAGAGCGATCGAAATTCTCAAGGACGGCGCGAGCCAACCGCCCAAGCGGGTGGTGAATGTACCGGTGCTCGGCCGGATCGCGGCGGGGCAACCGATCCTCGCGGAAGAAAACATCGAAGACGTGTTCCCGCTCCCCAAGGACTTCGTGCGCGAGGATGCGTCGTTCATCCTGCGGGTCCGCGGCGACAGCATGATCGACGCCGGCATCTACGAAGGGGACTACTTGGTGGTGCGCCAACAGGCCACCGCGAATAACGGCGAGATCGTGGCGGCGATGATCGGGGACGAGGCGACGGTCAAGCGCTTCTACCGGGAGCGCGACCACATCCGGCTCCAGCCCGAGAATAGCGCGATGTCGCCGATCATTGCCCGGGACGTGACCGTGCTCGGCAAGGCCATCGCGCTGTTCCGCCGCCTCCCCTAGCGCCCGCACCGCCCGACCCAGCGGCGTGCACGGTTCGGAGGCAGCGCCGACGGCTCACGACGCGTCGGGCGCCGGCGCGTCCACCAGATAACGTCGGAGACGGCGGACCGTCGTCAACGGAAGTTCCGCGTCCACCGCAACCCCCTCGCCCCGATCCTCCCGGGTAACCACACGCCCGCCCTCGTAGATCGTCGCCAACACGCCGGCGTCGGCGTGGGGCACCAGAAGCTTGACCCGCCGCACCGGGTCGGGGAGTTGCCGGGAGATCGCGCGTAGGAGATTCAGCAACCCGACCCCCCGGAGCGCGGAGATCGGGATGCCCTCGGGCACTTCGGCCACGACATCCCGCAGCGCCTCGGACGACAACCGATCCGCCTTGTTGAGCGCGATGACCGTTGGCCGCCCCTCCGCCCCGAGCTCCCGGAGCACCTGCTCGACGGCCGCGCGCTGTTCCATCCAGCGCGGATGGCCGGCGTCGATCACGTGCACCAGCATGTCCGCCTCCGTGACCTCCTCCAGGGTGGCGCGGAACGCGGCCACCAGGTCGTGGGGCAGCTTCTGGATGAACCCGACGGTGTCCACGAGGAGGACCGGCCGGTGGTTCGGCAGCAGCACACGGCGCGTCGTCGGATCGAGTGTGGCAAACAGCTTGTCGGCAGTATACACCCCGGCGTGGGTGAGCGTGTTCAGCAACGTCGACTTGCCCGCATTGGTATAGCCGACGAGCGCGACGACGGCCAGCGCGGCGTCCCGCCGTGACTGCCGCTGCTGATGGCGGTGGCGGCCGAGCGCGGCGATCTCCCCGCGCAGCTCGGTGATCCGGGTTCGGATCCGGCGGCGATCCACCTCGAGCTTGGTTTCGCCGGGGCCCCGGGTCCCGATCCCGCCGCCCAGGCGCGAGAGCAGCACGCCCCGCCCGGCGAGCCGCGGCAGGAGGTAGGTCATCTGGGCCAGTTCCACCTGGAGGCGGCCCTCGCGGGTTCGAGCGCGCTGCGCGAAGATGTCGAGCACGAGCGCCGTCCGATCGAGCACCTTCGTCTCGAGCGCCCGCTCGAGGTTGCGCTGCTGGGCGTGCGACAACTCGTGGTCAAAGATCACGACCCCCGCACCCGCCGTCCGCGCGCGCGCTCGGACTTCTTCGACCTTGCCGGCGCCCACCCACGTGGCGGGGTCCGGACGGGTGCGCCGCTGCACGACCGTATCGGCGACGACCGCGCCGGCCGTTTCGGTCAACCGGGCGAGCTCTTGCAGGGTCTCCGCGTCGTCCTCGGCGCGCCCGGCAAGCCCGACCAGCACCGCACGCTCGGGGCCTGCGCCATCCAGGACTACGTCCGCCCCGCCGGCGTCCAGATCCCGGTCGGCGCGGTCGAGGCCGCGACGAAGCTTGTGCCCGAGCGGTGCGCCGGTGGTTCGCGTGGTGGGGCTACCGGCGACCGCGGGACTCGACCGGACGGTCCTCGGGCGCGTGGCCCAACGCCGTCCCGATCCGGCGGATCGCCTCCACGAATCGATCGTCGGGCGCCGTGAGCGAGATCCGGACGTACCCCTCACCGCGTGCGCCGTACCCGGTGCCGGGCGTGACCACCACGCCGGCCTGCTCGAGCAGGTGACCGGTGAAGCCGACCGAGTCGTATCCGGCAGGCACGGGCACCCACAGGTAGAACGTCGCCCGTGGCCGCGGCACGTCGAGCCCGACCCGGCGAAGCCCGGCCACGACCATGTCCCGGCGCTTCTGCCAGATCGCGACGCGCTCTCGGGTCGGCCCGTCGGGCCCGGTCAGGGCGGCGACCCCGGCGGCTTGCACGGCGGCGAACTGCCCGCTGTCGATGTTGGTCTTGAGCGTCCCGAGCGCCTGGATCGCGTCGCGGTTGCCGACCGCGAACCCCATGCGCCACCCGGTCATGCAGTACGTCTTACTGAGCGAGTGCAGCTCGATGCCCACGTTCTTCGCGCCCGGCGCCTGGAGGAAGCTGGGCGGCCGGTACCCGTCGTAGCCGATCTCCGAATAGGTGTTGTCGTGGACGATAAGCACGTCCCACCGCTTGGCGAACTCCACGGCCTCGGAGAAGAACGCCACGTCCGCGGTTCCCGCCGTCGGGTTGTTCGGATAGTTGAGAAACATCACCCTGGCGCGCCGTGCGATGTCCGCGGGCACCGCGCCGAGGTCGGGGACCCAGCCTCGTTCCGGGCTCATCGGCACCGGATACGGTTCGCCCTCGGCCATCACGGTCGCCGTCGCGTACACCGGATACCCGGGATCGCTCACGAGCGCCACGTCCCCGGGGTTGATGAACACCCACGGCACGTGCGCGAGCCCCTCCTTGGAGCCGATCAACGCGAGCACCTCGGACTCCGGATCGAGCGTCACGCCGAAGCGCCGCGCGTACCAGTCCGCGACCGCCCCGCGGTATTGACGCGTCCCCTCGTACGGAGGGTACTGGTGCGTCGCCGGGTCGTGCGCGGCGCGCGTCAGGGCCTCGATGATGTGATCCGGCGTGGGCAGGTCCGGGTCTCCGATGGCGAGGCTGATCACGTCCACGCCCTTCGCCCGGAGCTGCGCGCGCTTGCGGTCGAGGTCGGCGAACAGGTACGGCGGAATCTTCTGCATTCGTCGCGCGATCTGCATCAAGACCTCCCGGGGTGCTCGTGGTGCGCCGTCGACCGGCTCTCCGCCATCATAGCAGAAATCTCGCCGGCGACCACGTCCGGCGACCGGTCGCCGACGTCGATCCACCGGTAGCGGGGATCGGCCCGGAACCACGTCCCCTGCCGCTTCGCGTACCGGCGCGTGTTTTGCCGGAGACGCGCCACCGCGTCGACCAGGGTGGCGCGCCCGGCGACGTAGGGGACGATCTCCTTGTAACCGAGACCCTGCAACGAAGGCAACGCCGGCGAGTACCCGGCGTCGAGCAGCCGCCGGACTTCGTCGACCAGCCCCGCCGCGAGTTGCCGGTCGATGCGCTGATCGATGCGCTCATGGAGCAACGCCCGGTCGAGCGTCAAGGCGACCATCAGGGGATGACGACACGGCTCGTCCTCGGCCCCGCGACCCGAGCGATCCGACGGGCCTCCGGAGGCGGCGTTGCGCCGCGTCGACCCGCTTCCCCGCGGCCCCCGCTGCAACGTGGAGATCGCCGCGCCGGTGTGGTAGAAGACTTCGAGGGCACGGATGACCCGCCGCACGTTGCGGGGATGGATCCTCGCCCCCGATGCTGGATCCACCTCGACGAGGCGGCGGTGGAGCGTTCCGTCGCCGCCGAGCCGCTCCTCCTCCTCGAGACGCGAGCGCAGCGCCCAATCCGGCCCGGCGGAGGGGATCGCCAGCCCGTCCACGACGGCTCGAACGTACAGCCCGGTCCCGCCGACGAGCAGCGGGACCCGCCCGCGCCGCCGGATGCCGTCGATCGCGGTCGCGGCAAGTCGCTGGTAGTCGGCAAGGGTGAAGACCTCGCCAGGATCGGCGACGTCGATCAGATGGTGCGGGACGGTCTCGCGATCGGCGGCCGATGGCTTCGCGGTGCCGATGTCCAGGCCCCGGTACACCGTCCGCGAGTCGGCGGAGACGACCTCCGCCGGCATCCGGCGCGCGAGTGCAAGCGCGACGGCCGTCTTGCCCACGGCGGTGGGACCGGCGATCACGACGAACGCGGAGTCAGCTGTCATCCACGCCGACATCGGGCGCGAGGCACGGGGTTCCCGGGAGCGCCCCGCCGAGGAGGGGTCCGCAACAGCCCTATCGCGCTCCCCGCCCACCCCGACGGCCTCGGCGGCGCCGGCGCGCCACGCCGTTCTCCCGTGGGCCGCCGGCGTCTGCGGGTGCGGCGCGAGCGCCCTCCGCCCCTGTGGTCGCGCGCTCACCAGCGCCGGACCCGGCGGCGCGCTCAGGCTGCGCCGGGCGCGCCCGGCCCCGCCGCGTCGCGTGCGGCGCGTCCTCCCCGGGTTGCGCGCCAGATGCCGTGCGCCCAGGACGGTGGCGACGGTCGTCGAGCCAGATGAGCTGTCGCGGGGCGGAGCGGCGGTCAAACTCGTAGAACCGCCGATACATCGTCCGGGCGATCTCCACGGCGCGCGCGGCGTTTTCGGCCGAGAGCAGCGCGTCGGTGCGCGTCTCGTTCCCGCGGTCGGATCGCTCGACTTCCTCGTACTCGCCCTTGTAGTGCGTGAGCATGTTCCGCCACGAGCGAAGCGTCGAGAGGGCCCGCATCTCGCTGCCGTTCTCGGCGAACGTATTGCCGGTCTTGCTCGCGAGCCGCGTGACCTCGACCCACTTGCCCTCCGGGGTCATGCGGTCGTAGTACCGGTACCGGGTCCCGAGCCGGTCGCCTCCGACCATGCTGATGAACGCCTCGAGTGCGAAATACGACATCAGGATGGCCACGAGCGACTTCGTCCGTTCTCCCTGCCGGTCGGGGGTGGGCCCCTCGGCGCACCGCTCCGCATCGGCCGCGTGCGCTCTTGCCAGATCGAACATCGTCTGCTCGAGGTGTGTGCGCTCCCACGCCTCCTCACCCTCGCCCGCGGCCGGAAGGACCGGGACCGCGTCACCTCCCGGGGGGGCGGGTGTGACATCAGGCGCGGCCGGCGCCGACGGCACTGCGGCGGTGGTGCCCGGGCGCGATCTCCGGCTCGA
>DASQGM010000301.1:0-6041 GCA_035632615.1 bacterium
CTGAGGTAGTATACTGACCGTGACCAGGGATCGCACCTTCATCGTAGCAGAGGTCGCCGATGCCATCGACGCGGAAGCGCACGAAGCACCGACTTCGCACGATCTGGCGTGTCCCCGACGATTTGTGGGCCGAACTCCAGCCCCTCTTGCCTCCCGAAAAACCGCCCGGCACACCCGGACGCCCGGTCGTGCCCTTTCGCCAAGTGCTGGATGGCGTACTGTTTGTGCTGCGGACCGGCTGCCAGTGGAAGGCCCTGCCCAACGAATATGGCTCCGGGTCGACGTGCCACCGCCGTTTCCAGGCGTGGGTCCAGGCCGGGGTCTTCGAGCGCCTCTGGGAGCGCCTGCTCCAGCGGTACGACGATCTCCGCGGCATCGGGTGGCGCTGGCAATCGCTCGACAGCGTCATGGTCAAAGCGCCGTTGGGGGGGCTGCAACAGGCCCCAATCCGACGGATCGGGGGAAGCGCGGCACGAAGCGCCACACGCTGACCGACCAGCGCGGCGTTCCGTTGGCCATCGTGGTGACGGCCGCCAATTGTCACGATATGAAAGCCGCGGCGACGACCCTGGATCACGTGGTCGTCCGCCGACCTCGCACCACCGCGGACGCCCCGCAGCATCTGTGCTTGGACAAGGGGTATGACTTCCCCGAAATTGCGGCGGCGGTCGAAGCGCGCCGCTATACGCCGCACATCCGGCACCGTGGTGAGGACCTGCCGCGATCTCGGCGCCATCCCGCCCGCCGATGGGTGGTCGAGCGTACCGGGTCCTGGCACAATCGGTTCCGGAAGCTCCTCATTCGTTTCGAGAAACGAGTTGAGAACTATCTCGGGCTCGTGCATTTCGCGTCCTGCCTCATCACCTATCGTGCGACAGTTTTGGGATAGGCTCTAAGGTTAACCTGCCGCTGATTGACGAGCCCGCACATCCGAGGTTGCGGCAGTACGAGCACGAGCACACCAAGGCGTGGAGCAAGCTGGTGGGCGCTGCCGACGCCTTCGTGTTGGTGACGCCAGAATACAATTTCTTTGCGCCTCCCACACTCGTGAACGCGGTGGACTACTTGCTGCACGAATGGGGCTACAAGCCGGCGGGCTTTGTGAGTTACGGTGGGATGTCGGGTGGCGTGCGTTCGGTGCAGGCCATCAAGCCGTTGTTCACGTCGGTCAACGTCATGCCGCTGCCTGTCGGGGTGGCGATCCCGTTCTCTTCCAAGCACATCGATGACACGAAGACCTTCGTCGCTAGCGAGCAGCATGAGCAATCGGCCCGGGCCATGCTTGATGAACTGCGGAAGTGGGCGACGGCACTCAAACCGATGCGGGAGTAGAGGGTGCCGCGAGGCCCTGAGCGCGCTGTTCCCGATGGCGTGTCGGTAGGGGGAGGTTCACGCCGCGTTTCGTACGCGAGACTCAGAAATTCCTCCGAACCTGCATGCGAGTTGCATTGACACATCGCGCCGGCGTTACATATACTTTACGCGAATAGACAATTGCATACTGGAGGGAGACCTGACCCGCGGTCTCCTTGTTCCTCGCCGACAGCGGCAAACCTAGGGTGACCTAGGGACGCAAAGCCACGGGGCCTTCGCTATGAAGGTCAGCCGGGCTACCGAAGCAGGGGAATGCCGCTCGGTGACATCGCACGAGCGGCGTTTCTATTTGTTCGGCCCGTCTCGAAGTGCGGGGGGACCGAGTGCGGAGCGAACCAATCATCGATCGCCCCACGTGGCGACGCCTCAGACTGCGGCGCGTAGTTATTGTCTTGCTCGCGTTCAGTATTCCTGGGGTGATGTTGGCACAGGCCGCGGCCTCGGGGCAGCACGTCTACGGATTGCAGCGCCCCCTGCTCGGGATCATGGCTCCCCGGCCGGCACAACCCCATGCGGTTGCGACCGCCCCACCGTCGGTACAGCGTGCGTGGGGTGCGCCGGCGGTGTTCGTTGAGCGCCCGGCGACTCCCAGCGACCATTGGTTTCCGTCTGACGTCACGCGCGTCGCGCTCCCTCCTCCCGCTGGAGGTTCGCTAGCCTCGTGGCAAGCAATCGCATGGTTGCGAGCGGCAACGCGGGTGCAACCCTGACGATCAACACACAGACAGCGAGGGAGGGATGGACGCAGATGCGACACGTTCTCGCAACGTTGGTGCTAGGCATGGCGCTGTTGTTCGGCACGTCGATGGCGTTTGCGCATGGCGGGGCTCCGGTTTCGCCGGTCGCGGGGATCGTCGATGGCACGGGCACCAACCATTCCAACTTGGGCGCTTCGGAAATGCAGTAGCGGAGGATAGCGGTACGGGCGGGGCAGGCCCCAACGTCATCGGGGGGCCTGTTTCGTTTTGTGGCCGCCTGGTCCCGGGTCGAGGCCGCTGGCCGCGGTTTGGATTCCCTGCGCCGTGGGCAACATGCTTGTGGGGGGCACCACGGGCGGTCCGGGAGTCACCCGTGACTGGCTGGCGCGCGGTGCTCTGGTCACGCTCTTCCGTGATTCCAGATCTTGCGGCGACGGCGGAGCCTGGTGAGGCGGAGAGCACGTCGGAGGTAGTCGTGGTAGAGCACGGCACCGAACTCCGCTTGTCGGCGTGTGGCGGGTCGGCCCACGACGCGCTGGTACGCACGTGCCGGTATGTCGAACAGCATCTGCCTCGCCTCTGGCATTTTCACCTTCGCCGTGTTGGCATTGCCAACGCGGACGAAACCCACACGTTCATCACGCTGCCGGAGCTGGCTCGACTGTTGCAGACCTCGGAGGCGCGCGCGCAAGGAATGACCGGCTGGATAGGTTTTCCCCCTGTGGTCGCTCGTGTAGGAGAGAGAAGCCTGTGGGACGAAGCCGCGGTCAGGCGGGGCGCCCATAAGTTCATCTAGCGCGCCGCGCCTTTCGTCCAATCTTAACCTGATCCAACACCCCCTTTTAATCCGGCACGGGTAGAGTGTGCATGTCACTTACGTCACCGCCAACCGCTCACGGGGTGCTCGCCATGCTGAGACAACATCACCGACCGACGCTTGCTGTGCGGGCGGAGCGGCGCGGGGGCGCGGTCGTGTTGCGCCCGGTCGGGGAAGTCGACTTGAGCACGCACCCGATCCTAAAAGATGGATTGGCCGAGGCGCTGAAGGTCAGTCAACGCGTGTTGGTCGACATGACGGGTGTCACGTACATCGACAGCACGGGCGTCAAGACGCTGCTGCGGTACCACGAGAAGGCCTCAATGCTGGGTGCGCGACTGGCGCTGACCGGTCCATCCGCGCTACTGCGCAGGTTGATCGACATCCTGGACCGCGAGCACAGCCTCACGGTATTCCGGAGCCTGGACGCCGCCCTCCAAGACTCATAGCACACGCCACCCCTGGTGGCACGGCCGACCGGGCCGCCCGCCGATCGGGCCGGCGGCCGCAATCGCTGTGGCCGTCGCCCCCGCCGCGATGCGGAGGAGGATTCCCGGCGCCCCGGTTCCAACTCTGCAATCCTCACGTACCTTACTGGCGGAGCGAGATCCCGCGCCATGACCATGCGCGCAGGCAGACACGAGGCGGCGTCGCCGGGTGAAGCCGGCCGCCGACCGCCGACGTGGCACCATCTCATACTGCTGGGCGTACTTGCGCTCGCGGCGGCGGTCCGTCTTCACTGGATCGGGCTTGGTTCGCTCGACATCGACGAGGCGTTCACGGTCTGGGTCGCCCGGCATCCCGTCGCCGGGATCTGGTCGGTGCTGGCCCGGCTCGACGATCATCCACCGCTCTACTACGTGATGCTCCATTGGTGGATCCACATCTTCGGCGACGGGGTCGTCGCGCTTCGCGTCCCCTCCGTCCTCAGCGGACTCCTCACGGTCGTGCTTGCGTACCGCCTGGGGCGGATGGTGGGCGGCGGCCCGCTCGGCCTGCTCACGGCGTTCCTGATCGCGCTTGCGCCGGACCTGGTGACGTGGAGCCAGGAGGCCCGCATGTACGCGCTCGAGACGCTCGGGCTGGCGGCGGCGATGGTTGCGCTCGCCCGGTTGCTCGTCGTCGGCGGTCGATCGCGGGCGGCCTGGGCGGCGTACGTCGGCGGCACGGTCGCCGCCATGTGGACCGACTACACGGCCGCGTTGTTTCCCGTCGCGGTGCTTGTGGCGCTCGCGTGGGTTGCGTGGACGCTCCCGCGTCGAGACCGCCCCGCGTTCGCCCGGCGCTGGCTCGGCGCCCACCTGGCCGTTGCGGCGCTGTGTGTGCCCGAGCTGTTCCTGCTGGTGAGGCAGGTGGAGGGCGGGACCGTCGTTCAGTGGTACGCGCTCAACCCCTATGCCCCGGCCGCGACCGCGGCCGTCGGCATCGTCTTGGTCCTCCTCGGGCGCGCGATCTGGCGGCACCAGCCGCAATGGGTGGCGCTGACGACCGCGCTGTGGGTCGTGCCGATCGCGTGCCTGATCGCGGTCTCGCTCGTGGGCCCGGTGTTCGTGAAGCGGGCGTATCTCTGGACCGACGTGCCGCTGGCCCTCGCGATCGCCGCCGGTCTGGGGCGGATCCGTCTCCCGTGGGTGCGGGCCGGCCTGGTGGCCATGGTCGCGGCCGTCGCGGTCGTCGGCGTGTACGCCCACTACCGCGACGACGTGGCAGGGGATGTGCTGCGCGGGTGGGACCGGGCGGCGGCGTA
Organism: bacterium; assembly: GCA_035632615.1. GTDB lineage: Bacteria > Sysuimicrobiota > Sysuimicrobiia > Sysuimicrobiales > Segetimicrobiaceae > JAJPIA01. The sequence goes on from DASQGM010000301.1 coordinate 4,637, forward strand.
CGTCGCGGCCCGGGCAGCACCCGGGGACCTGGTGTTGTTCTACGTCCCGTACGTGCAACCGGCGTTCGACTACTACTTCGCGCCCCTTCACCCCGGGGTCGACGAGCGGGGGGTGCCCGCGGACTTCGGCGCCAGCCGGACGCTGTTTCCGCCGCTCGCGGACGCCGACGCCGCGCGGGTGCCCGCGCTCGTGGCCGGGCACCGGCGGGTGTGGCTGGTGCACGGCATGTATCCGAGCGCCCGCGTGATCCTCGACGCCCTCGACGGCGAGGGGCGTCTCGTGGACAGTCGGACCGTGACCGACGCGCTCAAGATCTATCTCTACGAGACCCGACGCCGCCGCGGCGGGCACCGGCCCGCATCGTGGACCGGCCGTCGAGGCGCCGGGCGGGGAGGCGAAGGGGTCCTGCGGGCCTACGCCCCGAAATAGTCCGACGACTCCAAGCGGTGATGCGACACGCCGGGAGGCTCAGCATGTTACGCGAATTTCGCGAGTTCGTGATGCGCGGCAACGTGGTGGACATGGCGGTGGGCATCGTCATCGGGACGGCGTTCGGGAGGATCGTGACGTCGCTGGTCAACGACGTCATCATGCCGCCGATCGGGCTGCTGCTGAAGGGCATCGATTTCGCGAGTTTGTTCGTCGCGTTGCGGGGCGGACCCTATCCATCGCTCGCGGCCGCGAAGGCCGCCGGGGCGCCGACGATCAACTACGGCGCGTTCGTGAACACGATCATCGACTTCGTCATCCTCGCGTTCGTGATCTTCCTCATGATCCGCCAGTTGAACCGGATGCAGCGCCCGCAGGCGGCGGCCCCGGCGACGAGCAGGGAGTGCCCGTACTGTCTCTCCGCGATTCCGATCAAGGCGACGCGTTGCGCGCACTGCACGGCGGAGCTGCGCCCCGCCACCGGGAGCGTGTAGATGTCGTTGAAGGTCGGCGTGCTCGGCGCGGGATTCATCGGTCGGATCCACGCCCTCAACCTGCGCCGGGACGCGCGCGTGACACTGGTGGGGGTGGCGGACGCGGTGCCCGAGGCCGCGGCCCGGTTGGCCGCCGAGGTCGGCGCCGCACCGCTCCCGAACCTTGACGCGCTCCTGGACGCGGGCGTCGAGGCCGTCTACATCACCACGCCCAACACGCACCACGTCGAGCCGGTGGTGCGTGCGCTGGAGCGCGGCGTGCACGTGTTCTCGGAGAAGCCGATGGCGACGTCCCTCGACGGCGCCTGGACGATCCGGGAAGCTGTGGGGCGCGCCACCGGCGTCTACCAGATCGGATTCAACCGCCGCTTCGCGAACGTGTACCGGTTCGCGAAGCGCCTGATCGATGAGGGTCGCTTGACGCCGATCGCCGCCCAGATGAAGCACAACCGCGGCGAGCTTCAGCAGCCCCCGTGGACGG
>DASQGM010000302.1:0-5477 GCA_035632615.1 bacterium
TGGACGAGACGCAGACGCCATCCGGGACTCCTTTTCAACGAATCAAGTCCAACATCGCGGGCGGCCGTGCCGCCGTACCGCGTAAACTCTTACATCTTAACATAACGCATGCGGCGCTGGCTTGAGTCCCGGCCCGCGTTCAGCGATTTCGGAATTGGCCTGGCTCGAGGTGGCGGCCCCCTTGAATTTCGTGCCACCGGAGCCATTGTGGGCTTGCGGGCGGTGCTGAGCAACCCCTCGCAGGGTCAGTTTCGCGGTGGGGAGAGAGACTGGCGAGCCTGGCGGGACGAACCGGCCAGTGCGGACTCGGCCAAGGACGTCACCCCTTATCCACTATTGGCAAACGCCGGCACCCCCAGACTGATGCGTAAGTCCCGAACGAACTGGATCGCGGTGCGGACGTGATGGGCGCCTCGGTGCAAGTACCGGAGTCGATACAGCCGCTCGATCGTCAACGCCAGGAGCAGCAGCAACCAGTTGACGACGATGCTATTGGCGTGGTGATGACACAGGTGCTCCATCCCGTGGTGGGTCTTCGCCACGTTGAACCCCTCATTCTCGACGGCCCACCGACTCTTCGCCATCCGATACAGCGCCGGACTCGGCACCGCCGCCAGCGGCCAGTCGGTGAGCCACAGCGCTTCGATCACCCGGCCGTCCGGCTTCGTCTGTCGATACAGCAACACCCGGACCGTGGCCCAGCGCAGGCCCGGCCACGGGGCAAAGTCGGCGGCGTCCCAGACCTCGACCTGATCGCCCCGCTCGGTGAACCGGCCCGTGGGTGGGGTACCAGCATACCGCTGCCGGGCGGCGGCGTACACGCTCGGCACATTTTCCTTCAGCCGCACGACGACGCGCAACCCGAGCGCCCCGACGGCATGGAGAAAGGGCGCGGTCGCGAACTCCCCGTCCGCGACCACGTAATCGGCGAAGCGTGGGCCCAAGCCCGCGATCGCGCGCGTCAGCACTCGCTGCGCCGCCGCATACTCACTGTCCCCTGGCCCATACAGCTCTACATCGCACGGTAACGGCACTGGCGTGCCCACCACGCTCACCAGCACCACGTGATGCCGGTACCCCCCCACCGTCCCGTGCGGCGTCCGCAGCGGGCGACAGTACCGACACCGGCGCCTCCGGCAACACGTCGTCGTGGTCCCATCCACCGCGACGCCAATCCACGGCGCCGCCGCAAACGCCTTGCGCCGCTTCGCCCCGCGGAGCACCACCGCCAGATTCTGCCGCGCCTCCGCCGGGTCCAGCCGCGCCGTGAAATACGCTAACGCGTCATTGCCAAACGCTCGCCCCACCTGCAACGCTCGCCGAGCCCGCGACCGCACCAACGCCTCGACGCCGGCGAACGTGTCTTCCCGCAACAAATGCCCCAGCACGAGGCTCCACACCAGCGCCCGCGCCGGAATGCGCGGCCGCTGCCGGCCGTCGCCCGGCGCGCGAAAAAACGCCGCCAAGGCTAAGCGCTGCGTGACATATTTCCAGACCCGACGCGGCGTCGGCCCCGTCACTGCCGCCGCCGCTTTCGCGCCCACACGAAGCGCTCCGCATTGGCCGCCAGTACGTCCCGCACCGCCTCTTGCAGCGCGCGCCCCGCCTCTACCCGCCGCGCCACTTCCTCGGCCCACTCCTGTGGCACGCGCTCCGTCCGCTTGCGCCCCTTCACCGTGAAGCTCAGCGTCCAGGCCGGATGCCCCGGCCCCGCCGCACAATGACACCCCGGACGCCCGCACCGCGTCTCACTCCGCGTCAGCGAGCCCGGCAGCATCTCCGCCAGGGCCGCCGGCAAGCGAAACCGGCGGATGAGCGCATGCGTCCGCTGCCGCAGCCGGGCGACCTCCGCTCCCTGAAGCGCACGTGCGTGCATCGCGTCTCGCAACATCTTGTAGGTATTATCCTACAAGTCACTTCAAGAGTCAACACGGCATTCGCCAATGCGAAAATAGACACCCCCGTCGCCACTGCACGGGGGGCTGACTGAGTACGCTTATTCAGGGCCGACTTCGGCTACTGGCGCTGCCTATTCCGAAACTCCTGGCACGCTTGTTCCGGGCGCTCGGTAAGGCCGGACGGGGTCGCCCGCAGGCATCAGGGAGGGGTCGGCCGTCTTCGCATCGGGACGTCGTGCTCAAAACGAGCACGCGATCCGGACAGGCTCCCCTAGGGCAGATGGCTGGGCGCGCCGCCCCCGAGCTGGAACTGTGTTGACGCGCCCGGGAGCGTGTTCACCCCGAGCGTGATGTACCTGGTGTTGCTCGACGGGCTGTTCGGGAAGGTGCGATACAACAGGCCAAGCGAGAGGCAGTCGCACGTGCCGTTCACGGCGTAGTCGACCTCGGTGAGGAGTGACTGCGTGAGATTGTAGGTCGCCGCCGTGGTGAACACCAACGAGGGGCTGATCTGAAAGTTCAACGACAGGTTCGTGGTCGTCTGCAGGCTGTTGAAGTCGTACGCCACGTTCCAGTTGCCGTTCTGAAACAGTCCCCATGCCGGATAGTAGGAATAGGTCAGGGTCACTGCGCTGGCGTTGTTCAGGCTGTCGAACGAGAACGGATCGAAAGGACCGCCGTTGGTCACAAACTGCGGCGGGTTGACCCCGGTAATGGACACCAGGTTGTACGACAGCGTGGCCGAGCTGACCTGGTTCAGCACCTGGGACAGCGCGGCCTGGACCGAGTAGATGGTGCGCTGCTGCCCCGTCCCATAGTAGTCGTACCGGTAGTACGCGCTCGCCGCGGCGCTGAGCACCTTGGACAGCTGGAACGTGTTGCTGGACACGGTCAGGATCCCGTCGGCGCGCGTCGTGTCCACGCCGGTCAATTTCTCGTTGTAATCTCCGTAGTGCGCCTCTACCTGGTACGAGGCGGGCACGCCGGGGATGTCGTGGCCGTCGTACACGAGATCGAGCGAATTGCGGTCCACGTTTGCCAGGTTGCCGTTCTGATCGTAGAATTCCTGTCGACCGAGGTGCAGCGACCACACGTGGTCCGCTGCACGCTCGCTCAGGATGTTCTCGACCGTAAACTTGCTGTTGGTGCCGTAGCGCACGCGCAACTGATCGGTCGCGCCGCCCAGGAGAAAGAACTGATTGTACTCCCCGAACAGCCCATCGAACGTCGTATAGCCGATCGTGGGACCGCTCTCCGCGTTCCGTCGTCGCTTGAGCGATGCGGTGTACACCGGGAGATACGCCACCGGCACCCCGTACACGTAGAGCGTCGACTGGTAGGCTGTCAGGTGGTCGTCGGGGATCACGACCACTCGTTTCGACTTGACGAGGAACGCAGGATGCTTCGGGTCGCACGGGGTCATCGACGTGGTGTACCCAACGCCTTGCCCGCTCGCGGTTTCGAGCGAGCGCCCGGTCATGTTCCACGGGCCGTACTTGGACGTGACATTGCTCATCTGTCCCACGCGGGTGCGGTAATTGTACGTCAGCGCGTCTCCAGTCGCGGTCTGGCCGGTCTGCGCGAGCGTCACGTGGCCCTCGGCGTGCACCTGGCCGGTCTGGAGATTCCCGGTGAGATGGTCGGAGGTGATCGTCTGGTCCGCCTGCGTGGCCTTGACGTGGCCGTCCGCGACGACGTCTCCGGTCTGCGTATTGTAGTCGATGTGGTCGGCCGTGAGCGTGACGGGCACGGCCTGAGGCGGCGCGGCCGCCCCGAGCGCCGGGACGACGAGGGACGCCACCAGGAGGATCGCGGCGACCAACGCGGTGGCGCGGCGCACCGCATCCATGGAACCGACGCGTCCCAACCCCGTCCCCGTTCGCGCCGCGCCGCGCACGGCGCGATCTATCGACCCGTTTGGCACGGCTCCTCCGTCGCTTCGTGCTATTCGCGGCCTACCAAGAAAGCGGGGCGACCTCCGGAAACCGGCGCAGCGCGTCCGTGAGCACGCCCTTGGCGCGCTCGAGCGCCTCTGGCGTGGTGCCTTCCGCTCGGACGACCAACACGGGCTGGGTGTTGCTGGCGCGGACCAGGGCCCATCCGTCGGGAAAGACGATCCGCGCGCCGTCCACGTCGATCACCTCATACTGTCCCTGGAACCCGCGGGTGAGTGCCGCCACCACCTCGAACTTGCGGTCGTCCGGGCACGCCACGCGAATCTCCGGCGTCGCGTAGTACTTGGGGATCTCGCCCGCCAGATCGGACAGCCGCCGGTCGGTGCGCGACAGGATGCGGAGCAGCCGCCCGGCGGCGTACACCGCGTCGTCGTAGCCATAATACTCGTCGGCGAAGAACATGTGCCCGGACATCTCGCCGGCGAACACGGCGCCGACCTCCCGCATGCGCGCCTTGATCAGCGAGTGGCCGGTGCGCGTGAACTCGGGCCGGCCGCCCAAGCGCCGGACCTCGTCGATCAGGGCCTGCGAGCACTTCACCTCGATGAGCGCAACGGCGCCGGGATGCGTGGCGAGGACCTCCCGCCAGAACAGCGCCATCAACTGGTCGCCCCACAGGATCGCGCCGCGATCGTCCACGGCGCCGATGCGATCGCCGTCGCCGTCGATGCCGATCCCGACGTCGGCGCGGGCGTCCCTGACCAGACGGATCAAGTCGACCAGGTTGTGCGGATCCACGGGATCCGGTTGATGGTGCGGAAATGTCGGATCGGGCTCGCAGTACAGCGGGAGCACCTCACAGCCCCACCGGCGCAGAATCTCGGGGGCGAAGGCGCCGGCCGTGCCGTTGCCGCAGTCCAGCGCCACGCGCAGTTTGCGTGGACCCAGATGGATCCGCTCTTGGAGCATTGCGGCGTACGCCGCGGCCACCTCGCGCTCCTCCAACCGGCCGGACCCCGTCCGTGCTGGTTCTCGCTCGGCCATCTCCCGTATCCGCTGGATGGCCTCTCCGTAGAGCGTCCCCGGCCCGTGCGCGAGCTTGAACCCGTTGAACTCCGGCGGGTTGTGGCTCGCGGTCACCATCATCCCGCCGTCGATCTTGAGATGGCGGAGGGCGAAGTAGAAGATCGGCGAGAGGGACAACCCAATCGCGGTAACGTCGCAACCGGCGTCCCGGAGTCCTCGGATCGCAGCGTCGTACAGCGCGGCGGAACTGACGCGGTTGTCGTGGCCCACCACCGCGCGATCCACGCCGGCGCCGCGGAGGTACGCGCCGAACGCGCGGGCGATCGTCTCCCCCGCCTCGGCGTCCAGATCCTGTCCCACGACGCCCCGGATGTCGTACTCGCGAAAGATGCCCGCCGCCGGCCGCATCACCGTCTCCTCCGACCACAAGACTTTCCCGCGGGCCCTATCTCCCCCTGCACGTGGACGCTATAATGACGTTATGACTGAACTGCGGCGGCTGTCCCGGTTCCTCGGGCCGTACAGCCTGCAGTTGGGGGCGGGCGTGGGCGCCGCGGTGCTGGTCGCGGTCGCCTGGCTGTACGTGCCCCGCTACCTCGGCAACCAGGCCGACGTGGTGATCAAAACGGGCAGCGTGGCGGTGCTAAACCACAGCGCG
>DASQGM010000303.1:0-11906 GCA_035632615.1 bacterium
TCGTTGGAGTGCCGGATCGCGACGTCGCACGGCACGCCGACCATCAGCGCGATACCCGTGTTGATCGGCGCCGCCACGACCTCGCCGTCCGGCGAAACCAGCGCCGCCCCGAAGTCGGCAGTCTCCTTGACGAACACGGTGTGGCCGGCGCGGAGAACGAGGGAGGCCATCTCTTCCGCGATCGCCTGAAATCGGTTCCGGAGCACCTCGAGCAGTACCGGATTCGCCGCGCGGTGGTTGGTTGTCATTTGCGTGCCTCCGCGATCACGTTCAGATGGTCGTCGACGCGCACCGCAAACCCGGCCGGGATCACGGTCGTGGTGTCGTCCTGCTCGATCACCACGGGCCCCGTCAAGCGATCCCCGGACTGCAGGGCCGAGCGCTCATACACGCTCGCCTCCACCTGGCGACCGGCCCAGTGGATGGTGCGCGTCGCGGCCGGGAGCTGGCGCTCCTGACCGGGCGTTCGGCCGCTTCCGCGCGGGGTCGTCTCAGGCTTCGGGGTGATGCCGACGACCTGGACGCGGAGATCGACGATCTCGACGGGGGCCTCATGGTCGACGTATCCGTAGACGTCCTTATAGACACCGTAGAACGCGTCGAGGACGGGCGCCAGTGAACTCACAATGCGGTTGGGCAACGGCGCCGTCAGCTCGAACGACTGGCCGACGTAGCGCATGTCCGCGGAACGCTCGAAGCGGCACGCGGTGACGGGCAGCGCTTCTCGATCCAACCACGCGCGCGCCTCCGCCTCGAGCTCGTGGAACTGACGTTCGAGGACGTCCGGCTCGAGCGCCTGACACCGCGCGCCGAACACGCGCACAAAGTCCGCCCGGAGATCCGCGACCAAGCACCCCATCGCGCAGAGCGCTCCGGGGACCTGGGGAATCAGAATACGAGGCAGGCCAAGCTCCTGCGCGAGCAGACAGACATGCGTCGGGCCCGCGCCGCCGTAGGCAACGACGGCATACTCCTCGGCGTCCACGCCGCGACTGGTCAGAAACGGTGTGAACTGCGCGTACATGTTCGCGGTGGCCACCTCAACGATCGCCCAGGCGACCTCTTCGATACCCATCCCCAGACGATCCCCAAGGCGCGCCAGGGCGTTTGTCGCCGCGGCGCGGTCGAGCGCGACACCGCCGCCCGCGAACCGGTCCAGGTTCAACCACCCCAACGCAAGATAGGCATCGGTAATCGTAGGTTCGGTGCCGCCCCGCGCGTAGCAGGCCGGGCCCGGTTCGGACCCCGCGCTCTGGGGCCCAACTTTCAACACCCCGCTGCGATCGATCCAGGCGATCGACCCCCCGCCCGCCCCCACGGACTTGACATCGATCGACGGCATTAAGATCGGAAAATCTCCCGCTTGTGCCTCGGTCGAGTACGAGGGCCGATCGGTGACGATCGATACGTCCGCGCTCGTGCCGCCCATGTCGAACGTGATGACGCGCGGGAACCCCGCGTGCGTCGCGATCCAGTGTGCGCCGATCACGCCGGACGCTGGACCGGAAAACAACGTCTCGACGGACCGTTCGCCGGCGGTGCGTGCGGTCATGACCCCGCCATTGGATTTCGTGGACAGGATCGGCGCGCGCACCCCGAGTTCGCGCAGGTCACGCTCCAACGCGCCGAAGTACTCGCGCATCCGTTCGCCGACGTGCGCATTGATCACGGTGAGCAAGGCCCGTTCGTACTCGCGGCGCTGTGGCCACACTTCGCTCGACGCGCACACATAGAGACCGGGGAATCGCGCGGCGACGCGAGCCTTGACCTCCGTCTCGTGCCGATCGTTCGCGTAGGCGTGGAGAAAGCAGATCGCGAGCGCGTGACAGCCAGAAGCGACGAGCGAGGCCGCGTCCGCCTCGACCGCGTCGAGATCGACGGGCTGCTCAACCGCGCCGCTCGGCGCCATGCGCTCGTCGATGCCTCGCACGGCCGAGCGCGGCACCAGCGGCGTCGGCGGATCCGTGAAAAAATTCTGCGGCTCGGGCAGGCGCAACCGGCGAATCTCCAGGATGTCCTCGAGTCCCTTCGTCACGAACAAACCAACCGAGCTTCCGGAGCGTTCGATGAGCGTGTTGACCGCGAGCGTCGTGCCGTGCACGAAATACCGTATCGCAGCCGGATCGATCCGCAACCCCGCCGCGAGCGTCTTGATGCCCTGCGTCACCGCCGTCGCAGGCGCGCGCGGCGTGGTGGGGATCTTGAGAGTGTTCACGGCGCCGCTCGACTCGTCGAGAAGCACGAAGTCGGTGAACGTGCCGCCGATGTCCACGCCCAGGCGAAATGCGTCCAACGTGTTGGCCTCCGGGAAGTCGATGTGCTGCGACACGGACCGGGTTTGCGCACGAACACGTCGCGCCGACACACGGCCGCTGGAACCCCGATCTCCGATGTGGTTCAGTATTTCCTTTGCGCCACGCCATTTCCTTGGCGCGCGTGCCGCACGCGAGCGGACGCGATCACGCGTTGGAGTGGTTCAGCAGTCGTCGACCCCAAGACGAAGCGCGGAGCCGGAGTCAGGTCCCCCCATTCTCGCAGGCACGACGCGAGACGCGAGAACTGTGCTACTCGACCCGTTGTGCCGCGTCGTGAAGAGATGTGCGCGGATCACGCGCTCCACATCTCGCCCAGATCCCGGTCGAACGCTGGCGGACTGTAGAGCGTGGTCCCGCCTCCCGGGCAGGTCGTCAGTTCGCCAAAGTACACCTTGGCGTCCGTGTCGTACAGATCGACCCTGATGAAGTCGAGCCCGCCGGCCAGCGTCTCCGCGTACGCGAGCATGTCGGCGAGGTGCTTCGGGCGAGCGAGCTCTCCGTCAATCTCTCTCCAGCCTGGGAAGAACGCCGGCAGCTTGTCCCACGACCGTCCGTAGAAACCGCACCTGGCTTGTCCGGGCGTGCCCACCCCCACCTCGATGATGCGCGCGTTCCCGTGAAACACGAAGATCTTGTACCGGACCGGATCCGGTCCGGTGCCGTCGTTCACGTATTCCTCCACGAGGATGCGCGGCTCGATGTGTTTATAGACCCACTCCCGCTCTACGAGATAGTAGTTCTGCGTGAGCCAGAACTCACATCGCTCGATGAGTGCCTGCCTGTCCAGAGCGGCCTTGTCGGAGACGAGCCGGTACCACGCGGATGCGTGCGTCGGCTTCACCACGAAGGCCCTGGGAAGATCGTCGAACGGTATGTCCGACGGGTGCTTGGTGACCCAATACAACTTCGGAAGAACGCCCTCACCCAATCTCTCCCGAACGTAGTCGCGAACAGCGTACTTGTCTTGCAGCTGTGTCAGAATCGGTCTGCGGTCAAACAGCATGCGGTGAAGCACCCTCTCGTTGAATGTCTTCGGCTTCAAGATGTTGGGGAACGCCCCGATCTTCGCCTTGTGCCTCATCGCGACGGTCACCGCACTGACCAGGAGCTCGGGGAGAACTGCCGCGGCGACCAACCCGCCTCGGTACCGAATCGAGTCCGTGATGCGTCGCACCGCCATGTGATGTGACTCGCCCAGAGACTGCGTCAGCCCCGGCCTTGGATCGCCCAGTGCGAGGCTGCACGCCTTGGAGCACCGATTCGGCTCGCGGCTCCCCTACCTGGCACGCCACTCGTCCTCGCTGCCGATGTCGGGGTGGGCCGCCCGTACACGAAAGTACTCCCGGAGCGGCTTGTATAGCTCATAGACGCGCCGGAGCTCCCCGATCGGTTCGGCGTGCTCGTCCACGCGCAGATCGACCCACGGGTACGGGTCATCCGCGTAGACCAAGAGTCCGGAGGAACGTTGCCCGTTGGGCTGCCCGCCCGCGTCGCGGCCGGCCTCGACCGCGCGCAGCAGGCGCTCCTCGAGATCGTCGGTCGCCGACCGCTCGAAGGCGTCCAACATGCCTTGCACCACTCGTTCTCCAACGAGGGCGTTGCCCATCGCGACGACGCCGGGGCCCGTCAGGTGTCCCGCCCACGCGCCGTTCTCCGACCCGGTGAACGCGGCGGACACCCCGTCGGCGTCGACGACGCCAAGCTGGCGGTGCTGAATGTGCGGGTCGCTCTCCACGAGTTCGTGGACGACCTTCTGGGCCGAGAACCCCTGCTCGAGAAGCCGCAGGGCTGTCTGTCCCAGCCGTGGGTCGGTGTGCGCCTGGGTAGCGACGGCGCCGACGCGCGCCTTGACGTGCGGGCACCGCGAGGCGACGGCGATGGCGTGGGTGGCGATCCCCACCCCGAGCCGGCCCGTGCGCGGGCACCGTGCGATGATGCTGAACGTATGAAACAACGGCCCGAACGGCGTCGAGTCTCCGCGCGGGCGATCGATCGGTGTCATGGGATGGCGTCCTCCTCTACGTCCGCGCTAGAGAGCCAGCGCATAGGCTTCGCCGCGGATGTCTGCGCCGGCCTCGAGCGCGCCGTTCGCAAGCATGCGGACCACGCACATCGACGACTTGCGGGGCATCTTCGGCCACCGCCGCACGCGGTGACCGCGCGCCTCGAGCGCCGCGACGGTCTCGTCCGCGAACGTTTCCTCGACGGCGATCCACCCCGGGTTTGCGCGGTGCGGATAGAACGAGATCGGCATGCTGTAGGTCGTGACGCGCGGAGCCTCGACGGCGGCCTGCGCGTCCATGCCAAACACCAGCGTGTTGAGGAGCACCTGAAAGATCGCCTGCACCTGCACGTCGCCCCCGGGCGTCCCCAGGCCCATCACCGGCGAGCCGGCCCGCAGCACCAACGCGGGATTGGGCGTCAACCGCGGACGCTTGTGCGGGGCCACGGCGCTGGGGTGCCCGTGCTCGAGCCATGACTGCCGGCCGCGGTGGGACACCGCGATCCCGAGCGACGGCACGAAGTCGCCCGACCCGCTCGGCGTGGACGAGAAGATCGTCCCGCGCCGGTCCATCACCGCAAGATAGGTGGTATCGCCCGCCACCTCGTTCGCGCGCGGCACCTCGTCCTGCTCCGCGTAGTCTCGCTCCCACCCCACGCGGCCGCCCGGCCGTCCCGGGGGCGGCAGGTGCGGCCACGCGCGGTCGGCGTTGATGAGGGCGCGCCGCGCGGTGACGTAAGGGTCGCTTAACAGCGCGTCCATCGGAATTTCGACAAACAGCGGGTCGCCGTAGAACGCCTCGCGGTCGGCAAATGCCAGCTTCAGCACCTCCAACACGAGGTGCAGATACTCCGGACCGTTGTGAACGAGTTTGCGCAGGTCGAACCCCTCGACGAGGCGCAGCGCTTGGGCGATCACGGGACCCTGCGACCAGGGGCCGCACGTGTGGACCGAGTACCCCCACACGTCGACCGCGACGGACGGTTCGAAGCGGACGCGGTACTCGCGGAGGTCCTCGCGCGTCATCAGTCCACCGGTCTCGGCGCAGTAGCGGCTGATCGCCTCCGCGGGCGGCCCGAGGTAGAAGTAGTCGCGCGCCGCTCGGATGCTGGCCTCGCGACCGAGGTGACGGTGCGCCTTGGCACCGGCAACGACGGCGTCGAGCAACGCCGCCAGCGCTGGCTGCGGAACGAGCTCGCCGGGCTCGGGCACTCGGCCCCCGGGCGCGAGCACGCTCGCCATGGTTGGTTGGTCCGCAAAGAACGTCTGCCCGAACCCGGCCAGGTAGTCCGAGTACGCCTCGTAGGCGGGAAAGCCGCGCGCGGCGTACCGGCGCGCCGGCGCGACGACGTCCGCGACCTCCATCGTGCCGGAGCACAAGAGCGCGCTCATCCAGGCGTCGAGCGCGGCCGGAACGATCGATCCGGCGGTGCCCGTCGGCGGCAGCTTGCCCCCGTGGCGTTCGTGGAAGTACTCCACCGTGGCGCGCGCCGGCCACCAGCCGAGCCCATCGATGTTGAACACCTCACGGCGGTCCGGGTCGTAGATCATGATCGGCGCCTCGCCGCCGAGGTTGGCCATGTGGGGTTTGATCACGTTGAGCACGAACCCCGCGGCCACGCCGGCGTCGACGGCGTTCCCGCCCGCCCGAAGGATCTCGTAACCGGCCTCGGCCGCCAGGTAGTGCCCCGCGCTGATGGCGCCCTCCGCGCCGCGCACCACCGGACGGTACGTGTGGTTCCCGTCCGGCGACCGCGCGATCATGTTGTGAACGGCGTACGTCGCGTGTGCGTCATTGGTGCGTGCGTCGCTCATGCGGACACCTCCAGCTCTCTCCAGCCACCGCGGGCGGCCGCCCGCGTCGTCACCCCTGACCCCGCAGCCGCGGGTCGAGCGCGTCCCGCAGGCCGTCGCCGAGCAGGTTGGATCCGAAGACCAGCAACGCGACCGCCACCCCCGGACACAGGCTGACCCACGGCGCCCGCGTCAGCACGACGATGCCGTCGTTCACCATCAAACCCCATGACGGCGTGGGCGGTGGCGGCCCGAGCCCCAGGAAGCTCAATCCGGCCTCGACGAGAATCGCGTCGCCGATGTTGAGGCTGGCGAGGACCAGCAACGGGGCAACGATGTTCGGCAGGATGTGGGACACGATGACTCGCGCTCCGGCACCGCCGATCGCCCGCGCGGCGAGCACGTACTCCTTCTCGCGCTCCTCCAGGACCTGTCCGCGCGCCAGCCGCGCGAACGCGGGGGTGACGGCGATGCCGACGGCGAGCACCACCCCCAGTTGCGACGGTCCCAACACGGCAACCACGAAAATGGCCGAGAGGTACAGCGGAAACGCCATCAGCGTGTCGACGAGCCGCGCGAGCAGGCCGTCCACCCAGCCTCCATAGTAGCCGGCGAGGAGGCCAAGGACCGATCCCTGGACAGCGCCCACCAACACCGCGCCGACCCCTGTGACGAGCGACGGCCGGGCGCCCCAGAGGACCCGGCTGAAGATGTCTCGCCCGAGGCGGTCCGTCCCGAACCAGTGAAGCGCGCTCGGCTGGAGGTTTTGATTGAGCAGGTCCTGGCGCACCGGGTCGTACGGCGCGAGCACGGGAGCCAGGAGGGCGACGGCGAGCACGCCGCTCATCACCGCAAGCCCGAACAGCGCGCCCCCCGACCGGGTGAGCCGCCGGATCACCTCGCGCGGACCGGACCAGAGTCCGGCGCTCATCACCGCAGCGAAGGCCCCCACGGTCAACGCCCCTCCCCGTCACGCGTAGTGGATGCGGGGATCGGCCGCGCTGTAGGCGAGGTCGACAAGCATGTTCACCACGATGACAATCACCAGGAAGATGAGGAGCGTGCCCTGGATCTGAGGCAGGTCGCGCGAAAGCACGGCGTCCACCAGCAACTTCCCGACCCCCGGGCGGCTGAACACGATCTCGACGATCGCCGTCCCCGCGAGCAGATGGCCGACGTTCAACCCGAGCATCGTGATCACGGGGAGCACCGCGTTCCGCAACGCGTGCCGGTACAAGACCGCGCGGTCGGTGGCGCCTTTCGCGCGGGCGGTCCGTACGAAGTCGAGGTGCAGCACGTTCAGCAGCGACGACCGGGCAATACGTGACAGCACGGCCGCGCTGCGAAGCCCGAGCACGACCGCCGGCAGCGTCAGCGCACGCAGCGTGTCCCCGGGTCCCCCGCCCCCCGCGCCGATCGTGGGAAACCATCCGAGTTGGAACGAGAAGACCAGCAGCAGCCCCAGCCCCAGCACGAAGCTGGGCGTGCAGATCGCGATCAGGGCGCCACCCATCGTCAGGTAATCCGCGGGCCTGCCGCGGTGCACGGCGGCGACGATGCCGAGCGGGACGCCGAGCGCGACAGCGAGCACCGTCGCGGCGGTTGCCAGCTGAAGCGTATAGGGAAACTGCTCGGCGACGACTTGGCCCACCGGGCGCTCCGAGCGAAAGGAGGTGCCGAGCCGGCCCGTGGCCACGTTCCGCATGAATCTCAGGTACTGCGCCCCCAGCGGCTGGTCCAGTCCGAGCCGCGCGCTCACGACGGCGTACGTCTCCTGCGAGAACTGGTCCCGCAGCAACGCCGCCACCGGATCGCCCGGCATCAGGTGGACCATGAGGAAGATAAACGTGGCTCCGACCACGACCGTGAGTAGAGATGCGCCCACCCTGCGCACACCGTAGACGAGCAGCCGACCATCCCTCCCTTGTCGCCCCGCGAACCGACGTCGCGCCTACTTGGGCAGCGACCACTGCCAGACGTTGTAGACGAGCAGCTCGAGTCGCGCCCCCGCCACCTTGGGGGTGACGGCGAGCATCAACGTGGGGTTCAACACCGGGATCTGTGGCGCGTCACGTTGCAGCTGGCGTTGCACCGCCTGCGCGCCCTGAATCCGCTGTTTGGCGTCGCCGGCGAAGCGCATCGCGTCCAGCAGACCGTCCGCTTTGTCGTACCGGCTGAAGTTCGTGGTCCCGATGTTCTTGGAGTGGAAGAAGTCGACGAGAAACTGCTCCGGCTCCGTGCGCAGCAGCGCGAAGTCCATGATGTCGAAGTTGCCCGTCCGCACCCGCTGCAGGAACACCGGCGTGTCCAGGATTTCGATGTTGACGTTCACGCCCAGCGCCCGCCAGTTGTCCTGCGTGACCGCGGCAATGTCCGTTTGGTCCTGCAACCCGATCGCGAGCAGCGAGAACGTCTTGCCGGGCAGCCCGTCTGCGAACCCGGCGTCCTTGAGCAGTTGCTTGGCCCGGTCCGGGTTGTAGTTGTACATGATACCCGGGAGGGAGCCCACCACGGTCGGCGGGACCATCGTGTCGCTGAACGTGCCGAACCCCTGGAACATGCGGCCGACGATCCCCTGCCGGTTCAGACCGTACCACAGCGCCTGCCGGACCCGCACGTCGTTGAACGGCGGCCGCGTGGTGTTGAACGCCAGGTAGTAGGTCCGTGGCATCGGGGCCCGAAGCACCCGCACGTCTGGGCTGGCCAGCGCCGCCCGCTGGACCTCAGGGATCTGCAGGTACCGACCGTTGATCTCGCCGCGGCGCAGCGCCAGCAGGGCCGTCTGGTCGTCCTTGACGACCTTGATGTCCACCTCGCCGATCGACGGAGCCCCGCCGTAGTAGTCGGGGTTGGCCTTCAGGATGACGTCCGCGCCCTGGTGCCAGGCTGAGAAGGCGTACGGGCCCGACCCGACCGGCGTCGTCTTCAACGATCCGGGCGCGGTCTCGATGATCTTCTTCGGCACGATCAACCCGGGGCGGTACGCGATCACCGACGTCAGGAACGCCGGCGACGGACGGTCCAACGTGAATCGCACCGTGTAGCGGTCGGGCGCGTCGATGCGCTTGACCGCGGCAAGGTCGTTGAAGAACACCGACCCGCTCTCCTTGCTCGCGGCGCGCTGGAAGTGCGCGACGACGTCGTCGGCCGTCACTTCGCCGAGGTTCTGCTGCCACTTGACCCCCTTGCGGAGATGAAACGTGTAGACGAGCCCGTCCGGGGAGATCTCCCACTTCTCCGCGAGATCGGGCTCGAGCGTGCTCGTCCCCGGCTTGACGCGCACGAGCGCGCTGTACACGAGGTGCGCCACGGAATAATCGGCGGGCGCCGAAATCGCGATCGGATCAACGTTGCTGATGTCCCGGTCGTTGGACAGCACGATGCGGGCCGGGCCCGGAGCGGGGCTCGCGGGCCCGACCCCCGACGACACGGTGGTCACCGCCAGCGCCACCACCAGACTCGCCCACCACGCCTTGCGCCCGCCGGCCGTCAGACCGCTTCGCATCGTCGCCTCCTCCCGTCACGTGACCCGGCCGCGCCTACGTGTTGACGCCGATTTCCCACAGCGTGTTGTGCGCGGCCGCGTCCGTAGCGTACCGCGCCCCCTTGTCGGTGATGACGATGAGGTCCTCGACGTGATAGCTGTCGTTCGGAAAATCGTTGTACCCGGTCTCGATCATCATCGTCATCCCCTCGCGAATGGGGTCGTCGATCCAGGGGTAGAGCTGCGGGGTCTCGTGCGTGCCGGTCCCGATCCCGTGACCGAGGATCGACCATTTGAACTCCAGGCCCAGCTCGCGGTACACATCCTTTCCGATGCGGAACGCCTCGGACGCCTTCATCCCGGGACGGATCCCAGCGACGATGCGCCGGTTCACCTCCATGACCTTGGCGTGCATCTCCCGCTGTCGCGGCGTCGCCTTGCCAACCACGACCTCGCGCGCGAGATCGGAGAAGTACCCGTCCAGGACGGCGCCGAAGTCCACCTTCAGCAGCGTCCCGCCGGGGATCGGCGCGTCGGTCGCGACGCCGTGGAACCGCCCGGAGCGCGGCCCCGACCCGAGGAAGCAGAAGCTCACGGCCTCGGCGCCGTGACGCAGGGCCTCGTAGCACATCCGCGACGCAACTGCGCGCTCGGTATCTCCCGGCTTGGCCTCGCGGAACGCCGTCTCGATGGCGTCGACCGTCAACCTGGCAAAGCGCGAGATCAGCTCGATCTCCGCCGGCGTCCGCACCGAGCGCAGATGCTCCACGAAGGACAGCGCGTCCTCGAAGCGCAGATCGGGAAACTGCTTTTGCAGCTCGACCAGATGGATGCTGGCAAAATGCCGCCCCTCGATCCCGACCCGCCCGCGCGTGATCTTCTTGGAGCGGAGCACGTCCGCAACGGCGCGCACGCAGTCGAGCCCCTCGCCCCCGTAGCTCCTGATGTCCGTGATGAACGTGTCGTCCGGCGTCAGCACCGACGCCCGCCGGTCGATCGCGACGAGCGCCGGGTCGCCGTGCTTTGGCCAGATGACGAAGTGAAACCGTTCTATGAGCTGGCGAATGTCGAAGTTGAAGAAGCCGGTGAAGTACGGAATGCTCTCGGGTGCCATCAAGAGCAGCGCGTCGTAGGGCCCCTTCTCAATCTCCTCGTACACCCGTTTGATGTTCGTGTACTTTCCGCGACGCGCTCGTGTGACGTCTAGCATCCCTCACCTCTCTTTCGATGTGTTCGATCCACTCGCGCCGGGCCCGCGCCCCTGCGCACCGCAACCACCGGCAGCTCCGCCGACCGCACGACGCCCCCGGACGCCCGGCGGCAAACGTCGAACGCGACGCGACCGCACCGGGCGACTCGCGCAGCGCGCCGCGGTCTGTCTCGGACTCCCGCGCGGGTGGAACGGCGGTCGCGTCAACCGGCGTTCTGCCGCATCCGCCGGTAGCGCCGGATCAGGGCGTTCGTCGAACCGTCATGGGAGAGGGCGGCATCGTCGGACGCGGCCAGCTCCGCGATGATCCGCGTCGCGAGCACCTTGCCCAACTCGACGCCCCACTGATCGAACGAGTCGATCTGCCAGATCGCGCCCTGCGTGAACACGCTGTGCTCGTAGAGGGCCACGAGCTTGCCGAGCGTCTCCGGGGTGAGCCGGTCGGCGAGAATGACCGTCGACGGCCGGTTGCCCGCGCAGACCCGGTGCGGCACCAGGGCGGCCGGGGTTCCTTCCCGCGTGAGCTCGTCCGCCGTCTTGCCGAACGCCAGCGCCTCGGCCTGGGCGATCACGTTCGCCATCAAGAGATCGTGGTGGTTGCCGAGCGGGTTGAGGGGGCGCGCGAACCCGATGAAATCGCACGGGACGAGCTTCGTCCCCTGGTGGAGCAGCTGATAGAACGAGTGCTGCCCGTTGGTGCCGGGCTCTCCCCAATAGATCGAGCCGGTCTCGTACGTGACCCGCGACCCATCGAGGGTCACCGACTTGCCGTTGCTCTCCATCGTCAACTGCTGCAGGTAGGCGGGGAAGCGGCGCAGGTATTGGTCGTACGGCAGCACAGCCGCGGTCTGCGTCCCGAAGAAATTGTTGTACCAGACGGCGAGGAGCCCCATCAGCACCGGCAGGTTGCGGTCGAACGGCGCCGTGCGAAAATGCTCGTCCATGGCGTGAAACCCGGTGAGCATCGCACGAAACCGCTCCGGGCCGATGGCGATCATCGTCGACAGGCCGATCGCCGAGTCCATCGAGTACCGCCCGCCCACCCAGTCCCAGAATCCGAACATGTTGGCGGTGTCGATGCCGAACGCGGCGACGTCCTTC
>DASQGM010000304.1:0-4604 GCA_035632615.1 bacterium
CAGCAGGACATCTGACGGATCGGCCGGCCGCTGCCCGGTCCGGGGGCCGCGGTCGCGGTGACGGAGCCGCCGCACAGGAGCCGTCACGTCCCCGGCAGAACTCCCTGCATCACGATGAGCATCTACCGGCGGTTTGCGGAGGCCTACGCCAAGGCCGGCCACGCGCGCTTCAGCCTCGGGCTGGTCCCCTGGGTCACGGCGGTGTTCGAGCGATACGGGGCGTCGCCGGCCGCCCTCGTCGACGTCGCGTGCGGGGCCGGCGAGTTCGCGATCGCGTTGGCGCGCCGGGGGCTCTCGGTGACCGGCGTCGACCAGTCCCCGGAGATGCTCGCGCTCGCGCGGGAGAACGCGGCGGCCAGCGGCGTGACGGTGGCCCTGCTGGAGCAGGACATGCGCGAGCTGCGCCTGCCCTCGCCAGTGGACGCCGCGACGTGCCTCTACGATAGCCTCAATTACCTGGTGAGCGAGCCCGAGCTGCATCGGGCGCTCGCCGCCGTCGCCGCCGCCCTCCGCCCGGGCGGGCTCTTCCTCTTCGACATGAACACGCTGCGCGGCCTCGCCGAGCGCTGGGGGAACCGCACGTGGGTGATTCAGGATACCGACGACGCATTCGAAGCGGACCAGAGCCACTTCGACTACGACTCCGGCATCGCCACCCTGCGGGTCAACGCGTTCCTGCACCGGCGGGACGGCCTGTACGAGCGCATCGAAGAGGTCCATCGCGAACGAGGTTACCCCGTGCCGCTGATCGACGAGGCGCTTGCGGCCACCGGCTTCCAGATCCTCGGCCGCTGGAGCAGCCCGGCGTTCGCCGAGGTCACTGCGGACACCGGCCGCGTCTTCTACGCCGCCCGCCGCGGCTAACCCGGCGCCTCGAGCAGCACGCGAAGCGCGTCGGCGTTCCGGGCCATGTTGCCGCGGACGTGGTTGTTGAACATCAGAAACACCCGCTCGGCGCGCTCGCTCAAGCGGCCGGCGACCCCCGCCCAGTCCCGGAGTTCCTCCGCGCCGTACTCGTAGTCGTAGCGCTCATCGGTGCTCGCGCCCGCGCGCGCCCAACCCTCCCGGTTGCGGCCGTGCAGCCGCACGACCGCCCAGTCCGACGTCACCGCCTCGACCCGCGGCATCAGCCAGGGCAGGTCGGGGAGATCCACGACGACGTAGGCGCACCGCTCGCGGACGAGCCGCTCCAGCGCCTCCGGGTGGCGCGACCAGTCGCGGTGACGGTACTCAACGGCGATCCGGTACCCCGGAAGCTGCTGCGTCCACGCGTGGATCTCGTCGAGCGCGGCCTCGGAAAACCGCGCGCTCGGGGGCAGTTGAAAGAGCACGTAGCCGAGCCGACCTGCGTCCGCGAGCGGAGCCAGAAACGCGCGGAACTGGTCCCAGCACGCGTTCACGAACTCTTCGGGCGCGTCGCGGAGCCTGATCTCGGCCGCGCGCAACCGCGACGGCAGCAGCGCGGCGAGCCCCGGCGGGAGGCGCGACGCCGCCACGGCGTGGCCCGTGAACAGCCCGAACGCCTTCGCGTGCATAATGAACCCCGCGGGTGTCTCCTCGACCCACCGCCGGCTGTACGCGGGGGGGAGCAGCGCGAAGTAGGAGGCATCGACCTCGACCGTCGGAAACCGCGTCGCGTAGTAACGAAGGCGGTCCGAGGCGTTCCGAACACCCCGCGGATAGAAGTCGCTCTTCGCGAACGACTTTTCCGCCCAGGAGCACGTGCCGACGTAGATCCGGCCGTGGATCGGTCCGGGCCCCGACTCGCCGAGGAGCGAGAGCTGGCTAGCGCCCACCGCCGAAGAGGCGCCTCATCGCGACGACGCGTCGGATCCCAACCACATCGTCGTCGACGCGAATGTTCTCAAAGACCCGGACCATGAACGCTCCTTTGCCTCGGCGGCAGCGCTCGGCGAACAGAACGTTCCAGCCCGCCGCGCCGACGTCCTGCGCCGCGCGCTACGCGCCGGCGTCCCCCGCGAGCGTGATCACCGGCAGGTCGCCGCGGCCGTGTGGGAGGCGCGCCGCGCCCGCGCCGGCCCCGGCGCGCAACACCTCGAGCCCGGCGAGGAGCGCCGCTACGCCGACGCCGTGATACGCTGGCGCGAACGCGCGAAGCTTCTCGGCGGCCTTCCCGGCGAGGATGCGGGTGCCGTGGCGGTTCCCTTTCTCGCAGTGATAGCACGCCGCGGCGGCCTGGATCAGCCCATGGTAGAATGCACGGTCCCGCCCGCGGGCGGCCCGCCAAGCGCCTTCGAGGTATTCGTGGCATTCGTAGAACAGGCCGACGTTGAACAGCGCGACGCCGCGCCGCACCACGTCCGGCACC
The DNA here is from genome assembly GCA_035632615.1 of bacterium. Taxonomy (GTDB): domain Bacteria; phylum Sysuimicrobiota; class Sysuimicrobiia; order Sysuimicrobiales; family Segetimicrobiaceae; genus JAJPIA01. The sequence continues at coordinate 2,330 of DASQGM010000304.1, forward strand.
CCGGGAGGCGCGGGTTCCCCGAGGGTCCGGACGGCATCGACCATGCGGACGGCCTGCCTGGCAAAGTACGCCGCGTGCGGCACGTAGGCAGCGGCAAGCGCCTGATGATCCCGTCCCGCGGCGGCGTCGAACAGACCGGTCTCCATGAGGCGGCGCCGCACGTCATCGGGCGTGGTCCGCAGCGCGCGGGCGATATCCGCGACCGGCACCGGGCGACCTCCGCCGAGCCGGGCGTACGCTGCAAGCGCCTCCGCCGTGGGAACGTCCGCGGGGGACTCGACCACGCGGAGCGCGACCGCGGAGAGCGCGTGCTTCAGCCCGACGTATCCCGCGCGGCTCAACGACTCCTGACGCTACGGCACGGAGGCCCGGCCGAACGAGCGGATCGTCGTCCGCAGCGCCTCCGGGTCCGCCTCCGGCGGCGCGCACGCGGTCGCCGTGCACGCGTACCCCCGGGGAGACCCCGCGGCGGCGCCGAGCGCGGGCGCGGGAAGGGCCCCCGCGGCCGTCAGGGGATCGTAGAGATGCGCGATGACGCCGGGCCGGTAGGTCGTGAGCGCCGCATTGTGGAGCGCCCCCGTCCTCGGGTCGTCGCCCGGCCCCACGACGACGACGTGCAGCGGCGGATCGAGGTGCGCGTCGAGCGCGCACGCGAGCGTCGCGGCGAACAGGCCGTGCTCAACCTCACCCGGAGCGCACGCCCGGAGCGCGCGCTCCGCGGCATCCCGGTATGCGGTGTTCCCCGTCAGCGCCCACAACCGGTCGAGCACAAGGACCGCGACGGCGTTGCCGGCCGGCGTCGGCGCGTCCTGCGCCGGCACGTATGGGATGGCGAGCCCATGCGCCTCGCGCTCGCGGGCGGCGCCGCCCGCGACGTCGTAGAACGCCCCCGCCGGTGTGACAAATTCCGCCAGCACGTAGGCCACCGTCTCCTCGGCGACGCGGAGATACGCGGCATCCCCTGTGTGTTCGAACGCGTCGAGCAGCGCCCGGGCCATGTGGACCTGATCGTCCAGGAGCCCGGTCACCGCCGCAAGAGCGCCCGCGATGTGCCGGAATCCCCGGCCGGGGTCATAGGCCTCGCGCACGATCCGGTCGAGCGCACGCAGCGCCGCGTCCCGCGGACCCTGGCTGCCGAGGCCGCGCGCCGTGTCGAGAAATGCGGAGATCATCATCCCGTTCCACCCGACGTAGATCGTCCGGTCGACGAACGGCGCGGGGCGGCCCGCGCGCGCGTCTCGAAGACGCCGACCGGCGCGGGCGAGGAGCTCTTCGATCTCCGCTGCGGACCGGCCGAGCGCCGGGGCGATCGCATCGGCGTCCGCCGCGACGAACAGCACGTGGCGGCGGGGATCGTGCTGCATCTCCCCCCGGCCGTTCAGGTGATAGACCAGCCGCGCGGCGTCCATCTCGTCCGGCGGCAGCACGGCCGCGGCTTCCTCGGGCGTCCAGGTGTAGTAGTCGCCGTCGTCCTCGAGAGAAATGTCGGCGTCCTGGCTCGCGTAGAAACCCCCATCCTTGGCGTCCATCAACGTCTCGGACACGTACGCGACGATCCCCCGCGCGGTCTCCCGGAACATGGCGTTGCCGGTCGCCTGATAGGCATGGACGTAGTTGCGCAGCAGCTCGGCGTTATCATACAGCATCTTCTCGAAGTGCGGTACGGTCCACGACGCGTCGACCGAGTACCGGTGAAACCCCCCGCCGATCTGATCGTAGACGCCGCCGCGCGCCATTTGCTCGAGCGTGCGTGTGACGATCAACAGGATCCCGGGGTCCCGCGTTCGATCGTACCGGCGCAGGAGCAGCTCGATCGCTCCAGTATGAGGGAACTTCGGCGCGCCGCCGAACCCGCCGTGGCGGCTGTCGAACGCCCGCTCGCTCGCCGCGATCGCCGCATCGACTAGGTCGGGCGACAACGTGTCGTCCGAGGATCGCGCGTCACCGAGGCGCTGAAGCGTCTGGTGCAGCTCGTCTGCGTAGGCGTGGGCCTGGTCGCGCTTGGTCTGGTAGAACTCGGCGACGGCCCGCAGCACCTGCTTGAAGCCGGGCCGGCCCGCCACAGCGTCCGGCGGGAAGTAGGTGCCGCCGAAGAACACCTTGCCCTCGGGCGTCAGGAACGCGGTCAGCGGCCATCCCCCCTGCCCGCTGATGGCCTGGACCGCGGTTTGATAGCGGCTGTCCACGTCCGGACGCTCATCGCGGTCCACTTTGATGGCGATGAAGTTCTCGTTGATGATGGCCGCGGTCTCCGCGTTCTCGTAGGACTCGCGGT
>DASQGM010000305.1:0-1842 GCA_035632615.1 bacterium
GCTCGTCAACATCGCCGATGCGATTCGCCGCGGTGTCGTGACCTCAACAACCCGGGCGATGCTGGAGGAAGCGGAGCGCCGGGTAGCGCGATTCGAGTCGCTCCTGGGGGAGGCGCGACGGGCTCCGAATCCCGTCGTCCCGTTTGCCGTTTCCGTGGAGCGCTATCTTCGGGACCTTCGCGCGACGGTGAATACCAATCCGGAGAAGGCGCGGAGGTTGCTCTCTCGCGCAGTTGAGCGCATCGTGCTCAAGCGGGAAGGCCCAAGGCTGGTCGCGGACGTGTACGGAACCCTCGCAGGCGTACTGGATATCGGTGACACGGGGGTGGGCGATAGTGCTGGTGCCGGGAGGGGGATTTGAACCCCCACGGGTTGCCCCACACGCCCCTCAAACGTGCGCGTCTGCCAGATTCCGCCATCCCGGCGCGGAGAAAACGCCCTGCCCGGTCATGCGGCAGGGACACCCCATTATACGAATCCCTCTTCGATGGTGTCAATTGAGATGGCTTCGCAATGATGGAGCCGAACGCGCAACGCCACGCCGCGGACGAGTGCTGCGATCGCGGCGCTCGCTCAGGCCCGCAGGCGCGGCGCGGACGTGCGTCCGGGAATCCGGCCGCGCTTGGCGATGGGGCGACCGTTAATCTCGTGAAGATCCATGGTCATGTCGATCGGCGGCGCCCCACTGACGTAGCTTCCAACCCCGAACGCGGAGGCGCCGGCGTCGATCAGCGCCGGGATCCGATCGGGCGTGACCCCGCCCGACACGAAGATCTGAATGCCCGGATGCCCGGCGAGCGCGAGCCTGGCCCGGACCTCGCGGACGAGATCCGGGGTGACGCTACCCCGCTCGCGGGGCGTGTCGAGGCGGATCGCGGACAGGTCGCGACCCATCGCCTCGGCGATGCGCACGGCCTCGACCGCCTCGTCCGTGAACGTGTCGACGAGCACGAGCCGCGGCACCCCGGACGGCATCAGCTCATGATACGCGGCGGCGGCCCGGAGCGTATCTCCTACGAGTAGAATGAACGCGTGCGGCATCGTGCCCACTGGCTCCTGGCCGGCGAGCTTCGCGCCGAGAATGCACGCGGCGCCGCGCATGCCGCCGACAATCGCCGCGCGCTCCATGACGGGCGCGACGGCCGGGTGGACGTGGCGCGCGCCGAACGAGTACACGGGAGTGTCCCCTGCTACCGCAACAACGTTCCGGGCGGCCGTCGCCCAGCCGCTCGGGTGGGCGAGCATCCCGAGCAGCACGGTCTCGTACATGCCGAACCGCGCGTACGGCCCCTCGATGCGCATCACCACCTCGCGGGCCGAGAAGGTGTCCCCGTCCCGGAGCGACTCGACCCGGGCGCCGCCGTCACGAAGCAGATAGCGCACTTCGTCCGCGCCCACGAGCACGCCTTCGCCGCTGGCAAAGATCTCCGCCACGACCGGCGTGTCGGCCAGCCCCAAGGACCGCAGGATCTCGAGCGCGCGGACGAAGTAGATGTCGGTGGTCGCGCCGGTGAGGATCTCCTCGTGCGAGGCGCTGTGGAGGCGACGCCGCGCGTCGGCTGTGTACCGGCCGACGCCGTCGAGCGATGTGAAGGCCGTCGGCTTCCGCGGCACCTCGGAACCGGCTGTCAGCGACCGAACTTGGTGATGACTAGGATGAGCGACGTGATGCCGAACACGATCGCCAGCGATGACGTTACCCGGAGCAGCAGGGTCTCGCGAGGTTTGGGCCCGTGGAACAGGCGAGCACCTCCGCCGCCGATGGAACCGAGACCTTCGCCCTTGGGGCCCTGGAGCACGATCACCCCGACAACGGCGGCCGCGGCAATAAGATGGATGATC
>DASQGM010000306.1:0-11376 GCA_035632615.1 bacterium
CGAGGAAATCCCGTCCCCGCAGTTCGTCCCGTTCGTGCAGCTCGACCCGTGACCTCTCCACCGCGTGGGACGTCTCCATCGTGGGCTCCCCCTGCGCCGCCGGGGCAGCGGGCGGCGATGATGCATAATTATACATCATAGGATCATAATAATGCAACACGCGTTCGCTGCCGAGGATGGATTGGTCTCGAATAACAGGGGAGCAAAGTCGCTCTATCTCACTCCGACAGGCGAACGCCAGGCGCGTGAGCTTCTCTCAAAGTACGGGGTTGGTCCAGACGGTCAATAACGGGGATCCGTCGCTTAAATGGGTGTTTGGACACGACGACCGCCCGCGCCGTCCTTACGTTACGAACGGTCCTCGACCACAGACGTAGTCGCTTGGGCGCGGAATGCCTGAACCTGGAAACACTTGCCTGAACACAAGTCAATGCGGCGGGAGGAGCGCAACCGGAATCCGACGTCTTCGGCCAACGTCCGAAGCTTCTCGGGAGAGACCAGTCGCATGATGGGTGCGAGCAATTGCAGACTTGGGAATGGCGACGGGGTAACCGACGACACGGTCGGGCTCGGCAGTTGGAGGATGATACCGAGAACTCCGTCGGGCGTAGTAAGACTGCGCATTCTCGCAAGAGCGCTGGGCAAGTCTACATATTCGAAGACAAGCGCGGCATAGATGAGCTCAACGGGCTCGAATATAACGTCGATTGTCTGGATATCACCGGAGTACAGCTCAAGGCTGCGGAATCGCCCGGAAAACCGAACTCGTGTTTCGTCGATATACGCGGGATTGATATCCACGCCGACGACTCTACTCGTGGTGTCCAATGCGATGCGATCAAAGCCATTGCCCCCAGCGCACCCAATTACCGCAACTGATGCTGGCGCATATTGTCTCAGGAGAAACTCGAACTGATTGGCAAGCATCTGCGCTTGGCCGATGCGGGGTAGCGACATATGCCGTTCATAATCGGCCAGCGGGATGTCAAGCCAGGGGCTTCGCATAGAATCGGAACTTCCATTCTTGCGTCTCGACTCCCCCTCAGTATACAAATAAGACGCAGCGCGACACCGCAGTCGGTGGCGAGGCGTCCCCCCACGACCGGTGGCGGCGTTTCGCTGAAGAGAAGCTTCCCCATGAGCGGATGTGTTCGATGAAACGGTGACCCTGGTCCGCATAATCAATGGTGACAAGCGGGTAGATGTTCCGTCGCAACGAACGCGCAACAATGTGTATGTCCGGCGTCAAGCACGGTTGAGTGCGACTACAGCGTTGCGCATCGGTCCGGCCGAGAGGACGCGCGGACGACTTACAGGACCCGGCGGGCTCCCAGGTAGTGCGAGACATAGTACGACTCGTCGAAGCCGTCGACGACGACGCGGTGGGCGGTGCCGGACGCGTGCACGAACCGCCCGTCGCCGATGTAGATGCCGACGTGGGACGCGCCGCTCCCGTCCGTGTCGAAGAACACCAGATCTCCCGGCGCCAGGGCGTTCGGGTCGACCGGGACGCCCGTCGCCCACTGATCGTACGACAGCCGGGGGAGACCGGGGACATACGGCGCGTAGACGAGGTACACCAAGCCGGAACAATCCACGCCCGCCCGGCTGGTCCCACCCCAGCTGTAGGGTGTGCCCAGGTACTGCATGGCCGTGGCGACCGTTCTCCGCGCGAGCAAGGTGGTCCGCATCGATGGCAGTGCGGGAGTCCCCATGTTTGGAGTCACGCGACCGGGAACCGCCAGCGTTTCGCCGTAGCGCGCGCCCGCAACGGGGCCCGCGTCTCGAGCGGCGGTCGGCGGCTCCGAGACCGCCACGAGCCCGCCCAGCGGGGCCTGGGGTGTCGACGTCCCCGCGCCCCGGCCGGCCGTAGGAATCACCAGCGCCTGCCCGACGCGCAGGGCGTCCGAGGCGCCCAGGTGGTTGGCGTCCTGCAACTCCGCGACGGTCAGCCCGTGGATCCGCGCGACGTGATAGAGCGTGTCTCCCGGGCGTACGACGTACGTTGCCGCGGACAGCGCCGGTGGAACGTCGGGCGCGCGGGAGGTTGTCGTCGCCACCAGCGAGCCGATGACGCCGGGCGGTCCCGACGAATCGCCGCCACCTTCCGAACCCGTGGAGCCGGTCGCCGGGACGGTGGCGCCCCAGCCGGCGCCGCGGGACGGCGGGGACGCGGGGCCCCCTGCGACTCGAACGGGCGAGGCGGAATCCGGGATCGTCAGCACCTGACCGACGCGGAGTCTCGAGGGATCGCCGAGGCCGTTGGCTTCGATCAGCGAGGACACCGGCACGCCGAAGTGCCGGGCAATGCTGTAGAGCGTGTCGTGCGATGCCACGGTGTACCGGGTCGTCGCGCCGGCCGGCAATGCGCCCGCGAGCGCGACGCCCAGCGCGCCTACCCCGATGATGACCCATGCGACGACGCGCATGCTCCGCTTCCCCTTTCGCCCCATCCCGGTGATTGCCGCTTGTTTCGTGCCCGGGACGGGCGTCCGTTAGACCGGAGCAGCTCAGGCTGCGATGACTGCCGGTGTGGCGCGTAGAGCGCGCGGCGGGCGACGCTCAAGGCGCCGCCCGCCGCGACCTGCCGTTACCGCTTCGAGTATTGGAACCCCTTGCGCGCACGCTTGTGGCCGTACTTCTTGCGCTCCTTCTGCCGCGGGTCGCGCGTCAGGAGACCCGCCTTGCGCAGCGGGGACCTGAGCTCGCCGTCGAGCGACAGCAGCGCGCGCGCGATCCCGAGCCGGATCGCGCCCGCCTGGCCCACGACGCCGCCCCCGCGCACGTCGGCGATCACGTCGAACCGTCCCTCGGCGTTCGACACGACGAACGCCTGGCGAATCGAGGTGAGCAACGGCCCCTTCGGGAAGTGCTGCTCGACCGAGCGTCCGTTCACCGTGATCGTCCCGGTGCCCGGCACCAACCGGACCCGCGCCGCGGCCTCCTTGCGGCCGCCTGCGGCCAAGGTCATCACCGGCGCTTCCATCACTGGTCACGTCCCTTCGTCGAGGTCTCGCCGCCCCGCCGCGACAGTTCGAGCGCGACGGGCTGCTGCGCCACGTGCCGGTGCGCATCGCCCCGATAAACGCGCAGCTTGCGCAGGCACTCACGTCCGAGCGGCGTCTTCGGCAGCATGCCGCGCACCGCCTCTTTGAGGACCGTCTCGGGATGCCGCTGGAGCATCTTGCCCGCCGCCGTCGCTCGAAGTCCGCCCGGATAGCCGGAGTGGCGATAGTACATCTTCTGCTGCGCCTTGCGCCCGGTCAGGCGGATCTTGTCGGCGTTGATGATGACGACGTAGTCGCCGCTCACGGACGGGGTGAACGTCGGCCTCGCCTTCCCGCGCAGCACGGCGGCGACGCGGCTGGCAAGCCGGCCGAGCACCTGCCCCTTCGCGTCCACGACGTACCACCGGTGGTGTTCGCCCGGCTTTGCCATGATCGTCCGCATCTGGTCCCCCTCACACCTCGCGCGCGGCACCGGTCGAGGCCCCGCGCGCGTAGACAGCATTCGCGATTGTACCACGCGGCTCTCCAGACCGTCAAACCTCTGCGCTCGCGCTGGAGCCCTATCTCCCGCGCTCCCAGTGTAGCGTCACAACGCCTCGTCTGTCGATGGCCCGCGCCCGCTGCGGCCATCGGGAACACGGGCGGGCGCGGGGAAACGCCCGCCGCCTCCCGAAGTGATCGCCCATGCGCGCGTCTCCGACCCGCCTGCTCGCCTCGCTGGTCCTGTTCCTCGCGCTCGCCGCCGCCGCCGTCCACAACACCGGCCACCGCTGGGACGTCGCCGTCACGACCTGGTTGCACCGCGCGGCGCCCGCGCCCGATCTCCCGACCGCGCTCTACGTCTTCGCCGGAAACGCCGAGATCGTCGTCACGGGCGCGGTCCTCGCCGGGGTACTCCTCCTCCGCCGGGACCGGACGCGGACCGAGGCGGCGTTCGGACTCGCCGGGAGCCTCGTGGTGTTAAGCCTGCTCGCCGTCGGGCTCAAGCACCTGCTCCCGCATCCGGGGCCGCCGGATGCCATGCAGCGCCACGTCTTCCGAATGGGCATCAGCATCCCGACGCCGTTCAGCTTCCCATCGGGCCATACCGTGCGGGCGACGTTCATCGCGGGAACGGTGCTGCGCGGCGCGCCCATCGCCGCGATCGCGGTCGTGGGATCGATGATGGCGTCCCTCGTGTACCTGGGCGACCACTGGACGAGCGACGTGCTCGGCGGACTCTGTCTAGGGTGGACGGCGGTCGAAGCCGCGCGCGCGGGGTGGTCCCGCCGGCGGAATCGGCCGTAGACCTCGGCGGCAACGCCGGGGCTCCGCCGAGGCGGCGGAGTGGACACGCAAACCTCGCCGTCGCCGACATCGCGCCGAGGCGCGTCAGGAGAGCTCGACTTCTGAGCTGTCGCCGAGGTTGATGCGTCCGAGCCGTCCGGTGATCGCGGCGTTCTCCCCGATGATCGAGCGGTCGAGCAGCACGCGCTCCACCCGCGCGTTCGCGTTGATGATGCTCTCCTGGATCACGGCGTTGACCACGCGCGCGCCCTCGGCCACGGTCACGTAGGGTCCGACCACCGATGCCTCCACGACGGCGGTGTCCGCGACGAACGCCGGCGGGATCACGACCGAGCCGGGCACCTGCGTCGGCAGCGGGGCGCGCTCAAGCAGCACGTGGTTGGCGTGCAGCAGGGCCGAGGGTGTCCCACAGTCGTACCAGCCGCTCACGGGGAACGTCCGGAGACGCTCGCCGCCCTCGATCATGAGCTGCAGGGCGTCGGCGAGCCAGTACTCGCCGCGCACGATGTGCCGTTCCTCCACCAGGCGCTCGAGCGCCGCGCGGAACGGGGCCGGGCGCTGGATCATGTACACGCCCACGACCGCGAGGTCGCTCGGCGGGACCTCGGGCTTCTCCCACAGATGCCGCACGAACCCGTCACCGTCCAGCTCCACCACGCCGAACGCGCGGGGATCCTTGACGCGGTGCACGCCGATCGCCGAGTGCGGCATCCGGACGGCCGCGTGCAGGTCGGCCTCGACGATGGTGTCCCCGAACACGATCAGCGTGGGGCCCGTGAGGTGCTCGCGGGCGAGATAGATCGCGTGACCGTTCCCCTTCGGCTCGTCCTGGTAGACGAAGTGCGCCCGGAACGCGTACTGCTCCTTGACGAACTCCTCCACCTTCTCGGCGAGGTAGCCGACGACAAACACGATCTCGTCGACGCCGAGGTCGCGCAGGTCGTCGAGGATGTACGCCAGGATGGGCTTGCCCGCGACATTCATCAAGACCTTCGGCTGCGTGTGCGTGTGGGGACGCAGCCGTTTCCCCTGGCCGGCGACCGGAATGATCGCGTTCATCGCACCGCCCTCCTCAGCCCTCGCGGAAGAAGCTCAGCAGCCGACCCTGCAGCTCCGAGCCGACCTCCGTGACGTCCTTGATCGTGTCCACGCCCCGCCAGTACGCCTCGGACCGAAACGCGCCGAGGCGCCCCGCCTTCGCCAGTTCGGGGAACGTCGTGGTCTCGTGGTCGCCCCGCTCCGGCAGCCGGTCGCGCAGCGAGGGCGAGAGCACGTACACCCCGGCGTTGATCCAGTACGGGAGCCGGGGCTTCTCGAGAAACTGCGTGACGAGATCGTCTGCGTCGACGTCCACGATGCCGTAGGGGCTCACGAACGGCGTCAGCACGACCGTCGCCAGCATCCGCCGGGCGAGGTGCCCCTCGATCACGGGGGCGAGGCGCAGGTTCGTGATAATGTCGCCGTTGGTCGCGATGACGGCGTCGGCGCCCGGGGGCACCTGCGACAGCGCGAGCCTGAGCGCCCCGCCCCGGCCGAGCGGTTCCCGCTCGACCGCGTACGCGATCCGAAGCCCCAGGCGCGCGCCGTCACCGAAGTAGCTTTCGATGACCTCGTGACGGTACCCGCACGAGATCACGACATCGGTCACACCCTGCCCCGCGAGCCACTGCAGCTGATAGCCGAGGATCGGGATCCCCATGATCTCCACCATGGGCTTCGGCCGGTCCTCGGTGAACGGTCGGAGGCGCTCCCCCTTGCCGCCGGCGAGCACGATCGCATGCGTCACCGTCCGCCCTCCCTTAGAACCGCGCGTCCTGGGCGATGCGGTCCCAGTGCGTCATGAACCACTCGCGGGTTCGCCGGACGCCGGTCTCGAAGTCGGTCCCCGGGTGATAACTGAGCAACTGACCCGCCTTCTCCACCGAGGCCCGCCGCCTCGTGATGTGATCCCACGAGCGCCGCCCCACGTACCGCACGCCGGCGGAATTGTCGGTGATCCCGTTGACCAGCGTGGCGAGCGTCTGGACCGACACTTCCCGCCCCGACGCGAGGTTGACCGCTTCGCCCACGGCGGCCTCCGAGACGCCTGCCGCGAGCAGCCCCTGCACGATGTCGCCCACGTAGGTGAAGTCGCGGGTCTCCTCCCCCGTGCCGGTGATCGGGAGCGCCTCCTTCCGCATCGCCCAGTAGAGGAAGTTGGGGATGACGTTCCGGTACCGGCCCGGGATCTCACCGGGGCCGTACACGTTGAAGAACCGCGTCCGCACCACCGGCACCTTGTAGTAGTTCGAGAAGTAGTTGCAGTACAGCTCGCCGAGCAGCTTGGTGATCTGGTACGGCGTGTCGAGGTCGAGCGAGACGAAGTCCTCCGTCAGCGGCAGCGGCGCCTTGCTGCCGTACACCGAGCACCCGGACGACGCATACACAAACCGCCGGACGCCCACGAGCTGCGTGAACTCGAGCATCTTGAGCGTCCCGAGACCGTTCACCAGCAGGTCCTGCTCCGGGTGATCGACCGAGTTCTGGTTGGCGAACAGCGCCGCCAAGTGGAACACGTACTCGGGCCGCTCGGAGAACGCCGAGCGCAGCGTCTCTCCGTCGAGCACGCTGCCCTGGATGAAGCGCACCGCCGGGTGGTCCGGGATGTTCCACCGGCTGGCGGAGGACAGGTCGTCGACCACAAACACGCGCGCCGCCCCGGCCGCGGTCACGGCCGAGACGAGGTTGCTACCGATGCATCCGGCGCCCCCGGTCACCAGGACCGTGCGCCCGGCGTACGCTTGTTCCGTCGTCATGGTTGCTCCCTCCCGTCGTCCCCATACCGGCCGCCGCCGCCCGCCGCCGGCACCGCTACCCGCACCGGCGCCCCGGTGCGCGCGGAGTCCAGCACCGCGAAGCAGCACGCCGTGTTCGCCGCGTACGCCGCCATCTCGACGGGGGGCGGGGCCTCGCCCCGCACCGCGGCGACCCACGCGGCCAGCTCCTCGGCGTGCCCGCGCGCGGCCTCGCCGAGCGTGACCCGGCGCACCCGGCCGCCACGGGCGAGCGCGGCACGCCGGAAGTCCTCGAGCGTGCACGCGATCCCCCGTCCGAACACGTCCAGCCGCTCCCGCCACGCCGCCCGATCGGCCCCGTCGGCGTACACGATCGTCCCGGCCGATCCGTCGCGAAATCCCAACGAGATCACGAGCGAGACCCCGGGCTCGCCCTCTGGCGCGCTGGCGCGCGCGAAGACCTGCACCGGATCCGCGCCGGTCAGGTACTGGAGGAGATCCACGAAGTGGCCACCCTCGCCCAGCCAGCGCCCCCCGCCCTCTACCGGATCGTGTACCCAATGATCCGCCTCGACGGCGCCGGCGTTGACGTGGTAGGCGAGCGTCAGCGGATGTTCGTCGCCCAAGAACGCTTTGATCCGCCGCACGATCGGCGAGTAGCGGCGGTTGAATCCTACCACAAGGACGCGCGGCGACGCCGCGTACGCGGCCAGCACGCGCGCCAGCTCCTGCGGGGTCAGGGCGAGCGGCTTCTCGACGAAGACGTGCTTGCCGGCCCGCAGGGCCGCCTCCGCGAGGGACGCGTGCGTGTCGTTGCGTGTCGCGATCACCACCGCGCCCACGTGCGGATCGCCGAGCACCGCGTCCGGGTCCGTGGTGCAGAACTCGAAGCCGAGCCGATCCGCCGCGTTCCGCGCCGACAGCCCCGAGGTGGCGGCGACCCCCCGCAGCCGGACGCCGGGGATCTGCCGCAGCGCGGGCAGCAGCACCGTCTGCGCGAACAGCCCGCTGCCGATCACCCCGACGCCGACACCCGCGCCCGGCTCCCGCGCCGCGACCGGACGCGAGAGCGCGACCGTCCGGTCCCGGGGTGTCTCCTCCGGATAGGTGAGCACCATGCCGAGGTGCGGGGCGCCGCTTTGGATCAGCGCGTACGCGTCGGCCGCGCGCTCGATCGGGAACCGGTGGGTGATCAACGGGTCGGTCCGCACGGTCCCCCGCGCGAGCTCGCCGACGAACGCGGCCATGTTGCGACCGGCGGTCCACCGGACGTAGCCCGCCGGATACGCCACGCCGCGGCGCTCGTACGCCGCCTCCTCCGCGCCGGGGCCGGAGGCGCGCGAGAGCAGGAACGCAAGCTCCTTCTTCCAGAACGGCCGCCGCGGGATCTCCATGCCGGTCACGCCGACCATTACGACCGTACCCCGCACGCGCGCCAGCTCGGCGGCGAATTCGATCGGGCCGTTGCCGGCGGTGGACGCCGTGATGATCACCGCGTCGGCGCCGATCCCGCCCGACAGCCGGAGCGTCGCCGCGGACGCGGCGGCCGCCTCCGCCATCGCCGCGTCCGCCCCGAGGCGCTCCGCGAGCGCGACGCGCGCGGTGTCGACGTCGTGTGCCACGACACGGCACCCGGCGCTGCGGAGAAGCTGGACCGTGAGCTGCCCGAGGATCCCGAGGCCGAGCACCGCCACGACCTCGCCGAGACCGACCCCGGCGCGGCGCACGCCGTGGAGCGCGATCGCGCCGAGCATCGCGAACGCCCCCGCCTCCGCCGGTACGTCCGGCGGCAGCGGCACGCACAACTGCGTCGGCACGACGACGACCTCGGCGTGGTTCGCCCAGCCCGCGCCCGCGCACGCGACCCGGTCGCCGGGGGCGAACCCCTCGACCCCGGCCCCGACGGCGAGCACCGTGCCCGCACTGCTGTAGCCGAGCGGCTGCGACATCTCCAGCCGCCGGAACGACTCGCGGACCGTGGCGCGGAGCCCGTCCCGGCGCATCTTGTTGAGCGCCTCCCGGACGAGGTCCGGCCGCGCCCGCGCCTTGCCGACCAGGCTCTTGCCCGCCAGCGCGATCACCGACCGCTCGGTCCCGGCGCTCACCACGGACGCGGCGTTGTGCACGAGCACGGCGCCGGGCCGGCCCTGCGGCACCGGCACCTCCGCGACGCTCAGCGCTCCGGTACGGGGACTGAGGACGACCTGCTTCATGGCTCCGCCGAGGGACCGACCCGCGAGGCCGCGGGCGTGCTGGCGGGCCTCTCTGGCGCCCCGGCGCGGCGCGCTTCCAGGACGTGCGCGTCGATCAGGACACGGTACCAGAGCGCCTGCAGCACGTAGTAGATAAACCCCTCCCGCCCGTCGAGAAAGCCGCCGCGCAGCACGTACCGGTAGGTGAAGTACGCGAGCGCGCGCACCCCAAGCGGCGTGCGGCGGTAGACGCGCTCGTACCACCACCGCGACCGTTCGGCCGGGTCCCCGCCCCGCAGGCGCGGCGTGACCGCCTCCGCGGGCGCCCGGCGCACGAGATCGGCGGCCGCGAGCGCCGCGTACCTGGTGTGCCGTTCCACCCACCGCGCCAGCGGCCGGCGGTCCTCGTGGAGCAGATCGTGCTCGAGCCTGGCGGTCCGGCCGTCTACGAGCAGGTGCTCGTCCACGCCGCGTTCCTCGCATCGGGCCAGACGGTGCCGCGCCACCCGCAGCAGCCACACGGGATAGTATCCGCCGTGACGGAGCCAGCGCCCCAGGAAGATGAACCGCCGCTTCACGTAGAATCCCGCGACGTCTTCGGGCGGCGCGGCCAGCCGGCGGCGCAGCTCGTCGCGGAGTTCGGGGGTAACGCTCTCGTCCGCGTCGAGGAACAGCACCCACTCGTGCCGGAACGGCAGCGTCCGCAGCGCCCACGTCCGCTGCGCCGCGTAGCCGCTGAACGGGTGCGTCACCACCTGCGCGCCCCAGGCCCGTGCCACCGCCGCCGTCTGATCGGTGCTGTGAGAGTCCACGACCCACACGTCCGCGGCCCAGCCGGTCACGCTCGCGAGCGCGTTCGGCAGGTTCAGTTCCTCGTCGTGGGTCAGGATGATGACAGCGAGGGGAACGTCGCCGCCGCGCGCCGGGTGCTCGGGAACGTGGGTCCGGTCGGCCCCGGGGCCCGTCACCCGGCCGTCCGATGCCATTCTGGGCGGCCCCGCCGGGGCCAGCGCCCGGTGAGGCTGATGAAGATGGAGAGCGCGAACAGGCGCAGGTCCAGCCCCAGGCTCATCCGGCGCACGTAGAGGGCGTCGTACTTGAACTTCCGCTGACGGCTGATGTCCCTGGGCGCGTAGACTTGAGCGAGCCCCGTGAGGCCCGGCCGCACGGAGATGCGCACGTGGTAGTTTGGCACGTCCTCGATGCGGTGATACTGCCGGCGGCGCGGATCCACTTCGATCTCCTGCGGCAGCAACGCGCGGGGTCCCACGAAACTCATGTCGCCTCGCAGGACGTTCAGCAGCTGTGGGATCTCGTCGAGCGCCGCCGCCCTCAGGATCCTCCCCACCGGCGTGATCCGGCTGTCGTTGACCGTCGCCTGGCGGTGCACTCCGGCCACCACGTGTTCCCGCATCGTGCGGAACTTGATCACGTGGAACGGCACCCCGTAGCGCCCGACGCGGACTTGGTGAACGAACACGGGACCGCGGTCGCCCACCCACACCAGAAAGGCGACCACCAGGCACACCGGCAGCAGCAGGACGAGACCGACCAGCGCGAGGGCGATCTCGATCGGCCGCTTGATGGCGTACTCCTCCGCCACGCCCTGAACCCGCGCTGCCTCGGGGGTGGAGTTGCCCATCGGGAACGCGCCGATCTTCTCCTCCGGCACCTGGCCGACAGAACTCATGTCCATATCTTAACCGATCTTAGCCTCGTTCGAGAGAATTTCCTGCGGCGGGCAGTCCGCGTCTCATGCGAACACGACAAGGGGCTTCCTCCACTCAGCCCCAGATCCACCGTCTCGTGCCTCCCACCGTCCGCCGGCTCGGCCGGCTCGCCCATGCCAAGGATCGCTCCAAGGCCCGGCTTGCCGACCAGGCTGTCACAAGACTTATCTCGGCCTGAACGAGTGGCAGGTCAAGGCGATCCATGGGGCAGTTGTCAAAGCCAATCGTCGTTACGCGAAGTTCTCCACGCAGGGAGAAGTGGACGTTTGGTTGGGTACCTGGCCGTCTGTCAGTCGACGCGCGTGGCGCCTGGTACTCAGGATGAGACTGCCGCTTTGCGGCTGCAGTTCACCGCTGGCCGCCGGCGACACGCCAGCACCCAGTG
>DASQGM010000307.1:0-3353 GCA_035632615.1 bacterium
ACGACCTGCGCGAGTTCTTCCCCCTTCGGATAGCGTCCGCGCCCGACCTCCAACGTGAGCTGGCCGCCTTTGTAGCCCGCCTCCTGCAGGAGCTGTTTCGCGCGCGCGGGGTCGTACGGATACGCCTGCACCGCGGGATTGAAGCCAAAGTATTCGGACGACAGCACCTGTCCCGGGAGGACCTTGCCGTAGCCGAGCAGCAACCGGGAGACGATCGTCTTCTTGTCCACGGCGTAGTTGAGGGCCTGGCGGATCCGCTTGTCGGCGAACGGCGACGTCGGCCGGGAGTCGAGGTAGATCCCCATCAGCCGCAGGCTCGGCCCGGCGATCACCACCACGTCGGGGTTTTGCTTGAGGCTCGCCACGTCGTTGATGTTGACGTTCGCCACCAGATCCGCGCCGCCGCTCTCCAGCGCGGCCATCCGGCTCGCGTCGTTCGGGATCGCGCGATACACCACGGTCCCGACCTTGGGCCGGCCGCCCCAGTAGTCCGGGTTCGCCTGCAGGATGATCCTATCGTCCTTCACCCAGCTGACGAACGTGTACGGTCCCGTGCCGATCGGGCGGTCGATGAACTGCTGCGCGCCGACCTTCT
The DNA here is from genome assembly GCA_035632615.1 of bacterium. Taxonomy (GTDB): domain Bacteria; phylum Sysuimicrobiota; class Sysuimicrobiia; order Sysuimicrobiales; family Segetimicrobiaceae; genus JAJPIA01. The sequence continues at coordinate 596 of DASQGM010000307.1, forward strand.
GGAAGTACTCGGACGGCAGGAGCTGAAGCCGCGTCAGCGCCAGCGGCAGCAGCGGAAACGGCGCCGACGTGCGAATGTTCACCGTGCTCGCGTCGACGACGTCCGCGCCGGCGAGCTGGTTCAGCAGGGCGGCGACGTTCAGCTTGTTGGCCGGGTTGAGGAGGCGGTCGACGTTGAACTTGACGGTCTGCGCCGTCAGCGGCTCCCCGTTCGTGAACTTCACGTTCTCGCGGATCTTAAACTGCCACGTGGTCGCGTTGAGCTGCTTCCAGCTCGTCGCGAGGACCGGCTTGATCTCGCCCTTCGTGTAGTCCCAGTCCAAGAACGGCTCGTTGATCTGTTGCGTGATGTTAAGCGTCGCCTGCGTGAGACTTCCGTGGGGGTCGAGCGTCTCGGCGTCGACTCCCTGCCCGATCGTGAGCGCCGGACCGGTGCTGGCGCTCTGCGCCGGGCCGACGCCGGCGATGAGCGCCACGCCGACGCCGACGCACAGTACGGCCGCAAGGACCCCGTGTACCCGGCCGTGCGCATCAATTCGTGTCACCTGCTCCACCTCCCCGCTGACTTCGTCCATCCGACCACCTATGCCACCACACAGAGGTCGCGGCGCGCCTGGTTGAGGCGCTCGCACCCGTCCCGCGTCACGACCACGATGTCCTCGATGCGTACGCCGAACCGGCCCGGCAGGTAGACGCCGGGCTCCACGCTGAAGACCATCCCGAGGCGCACGGGGGCGGCGTTCCCGGCCACGATGTACGGGGGCTCGTGCACTTCCAGACCCAGGCCGTGCCCTGTGCGATGCGTGAAGCAGTCCCCGTAACCCGCGCCGGCGATCACGTCCCGCGCCGCCCGATCGATCTCCTCGGCCGGCACGCCGGGCCGCACGGCGCGGACCGCCCGCTCCTGCGCGTCTTGCACGACTCCGTAAACGCGGGTGAACTCATCGTCCGGCGCGCCGATGTGCACGGTGCGCGTCATGTCCGACACGTACTCGCGATACTTCCCGCCGAAGTCCATACACACGGCGTCTCCGCCGCGCAGCGGGCGGTCGCTCAACACGTGGTGCGGCGAGGCGGAGTGATCCCCGCCGGCGACGCTGCAGATGTAGCTCCACTTCCAGGCAAGCCCCTGCGCGCGAAGATGCCGTCCGATGAGATCGGCGACCCCAACCTCGGTACGCCCGGTAAACGTCTCCGTTCGGAGTTGCTCGAACACCGCATCCGTCCGGTGCCCGGCCTGCCGGAGCGCCTCGACCTCGTCGGCGTCCTTGTACTGCCGGAGGCCGCCGATCAACTCGCCGGCAGAGCGCACGCGGGCCCTGGGAAAGGCCTCCTGGATCGCCAGCACGAAGCCGGCGCGCATGACGTCCGAAACGGCGACGACACCGGCCGCGTCGCCGAGCCCGGCGCGAAGGGCGCGCCAGGGATCCTCCCCATCCCTCCATCCCCGCACCTCGATGTCCGGAGCGGCCGCTCGGGTCTTGTCGGCCTCGAGCTGCGGGACGAGAAAGAACGGGTCGCCCAGCTGGGGCAGGACGAGCAGCGTCGGGCGTTCCATGTTCATCGCATCGTAGCCCGTGAGGTACACCAGGTCGGCGGATGGGCTGACGACGAGATACTCGACGCCCGCGCTGCCCATCTCCGCTTGCGCCCGCCGGCGGCGCGCGTCGTGCTCCATCCACTCATCCCCCTTCAGGGCGCTGCTCGATCGGTTCGGGGCGAAGCGGGCCGGCCGCGTCAGCGGTGCCGGGTCGCGGGATCCGCGACCTCCCGCAGGGCGTCTCCGAACAGGTTCAAGCCCAGGACGACCAGCGAGATGGCCAGCCCCGGGAACGCGCCGACCCACCAAGCCGACCGCAGGTAGGCCCATCCGTCTGCCGACATCGCGCCCCACGACACCAACGGCGGTTGCACGCCCACACCGAGGAACGCCAAGGAAGCTTCGGCCAAGATCATCGTCCCCACCTGCAAGGAGGCCACGACGAGGACGGGGACCGCCACGTTGGGCACTACGTGACAGCGCAGAATGCGCACGGCCCGCGCGCCGACGGCGCGGCAGGCCTCGATGTACTCGAGCTCCCGGACCGCCAGGGTCTGCGATCGGGAGAGCCGCGCGTACGGGGCCCAACTGGTGATAGCCAGCACCAGGATGATATTGGAGAGCGACGGGTGCAGCACCGCCATCACCGCCAGCACCACGACTAGAAACGGCAGCGACATCAGTGTGTCGGTGAGCCGGGACAGCGCGTCATCGGTCAGCCCACCGAAGAAGCCCGCGCACACGCCGATCGGCACCCCGATCGCCAGGGAGGCGGCCACGGCCATCGTCCCCACGACGAGCGAAACCCGCGTCCCGAAGACCACGCGGCTGAGGACGTCTCTGCCAAGAGCGTCCGTGCCGAGCAGGTGGAACCCGGCTTCCGTCGGCGCCACATGCGGCGGGACCAAGGCGCTCAACAGATCCTGCCGGTTCGGATCGAACGGCGCGATCAGCGGCGCAAACAGGGCCGCGCCGACGAACACCGCGGTGAGCACGAGACCGAACACCCCCTTCGGGCTGCTCGTCAGGGCGCGAACGATGCGCATCCGCCGACCCGACATCCCCGGCGTCCCTACTGATATGAGGATGATTCACGCGCGGATGGAGCCACCGGGAACGACACCGCGGAAAAGCGAATTCGATTTCCGCGTAGTGGGAGAAGACGGCGAGGAGCGTAGGAGGAGGGTGCGCCGTGCATCCGCTTGAGCCTCGAGCTCGG
>DASQGM010000308.1:0-17143 GCA_035632615.1 bacterium
AGCCCCGCAGGCCACGAGCGCAAGCCCTGCGAGCGCGGGCACTGCAACGCGCCGGAGCCACGACCAACGCGCGGCGGCGTTGTGCCGGCCGCGCCCAAGCGTCACGAGGACCACGTGCGTCTCAACTCCTACGCCCGGCGCTGCTGCGCACGAAGTTCGCGGAAACAATCGGGGCAGTACACCGGCCGGTCGGTGCGGGGGTGAAACGGGACCTGCGTCTTGGCCCCGCATTTCGTGCAGACCGCGTCGAACATCTCACGAGGGCGTCCCGCGGCAGTCTCGCGAGACCGCTTCCGGACGTCCCGGCAGTCTTTGCACCGCAGCGGCTCGTTCGTGAATCCCTTCTTGGCATAGAATTCCTGTTCCCCCGCCGTGAAGACGAATTCCTTGCCGCAGTCGAGACACTGGAGGGTCTTATCCGCGAACGGCATGACACATTCCCCCCCGGAACCGGCGCCGGCGAAGCGTGTGCTTGAGGTCAAGCAACCTACGGTGAGTTTACCTTCATTATACGACCACCCGCGCCGGGGTGACAAGCAACGGAGGGACGGCCCTTCAGCCCGACGAACCCATGGGCAGAGGTGAACGGCACGATGCGACGCGTCTGCAGATCCCGCATGGGGCGTCTCGGGGCAACCTGGGGCGTCGTTCTGGCGCTGGCCCTGGCTCCGGGTGCGCTCCTCCCCGGCCCCCTGGAGGCCCAGCCGTCCTACCCCCTCTACTACAACTTCAAGATCCCGCTGGTGCTGCCGGGGTTTTCGGTGACCGACCCGAATTCGATCAAGACGCCGCCCATCGGCGGCGTGCTCCCCCCTCCGGGGAGCCCTAACGATCAGAACGTGCAAACCTTCTACGCCGGGACAATCGCAGGCACGCTCGGCGGCGTAACCGTCAAGACGGGCAAGTTCCGCTACGGCCTCGGCGCCAGCAAGTCCGCCGGCGGAGGGACGTTCTCGTTGACGACCGACGCCGGATCGACCAGCGGCCAGATCCTGCTGACCGTCGACGGAGAGCGCACGACGCTCCTGTTTTTCGGCGTCTACCTCGGCGCCCGAATCGAGTTCAGCCTGGTCACGAAGGGCATGCTGATCGGCGGCGAGGGGTACACGGCGAACGGGCTGGCGCCAACGGGATTCGCGTCCCATGACGCGTACATGGCGGCGGTTCAGAAGGCGGTCGCGTCGACCCAGGAGGCAACGCGGCAGCAGATCATCTCGGCGGCCGACACCAACCAGCGGCTCGTCCGGGACTACCAGCAGCACAGCCACTAGGGCCGCGCCCGCGCGATCCACCGCATCTCCCGCTGCGCCCGAGCGCGGGAGCCCCGCCCAACGGCCATTCGGCTACACGCCCATTCGCCGGAGGACATCGGCCAGCACGCGGTCGGCGGTAAAGTACTCTTCCGCGATCTCCCGCGCCGCACGAGCGTGCAAGGTGTAGTCGGCGTTGATCCGGGCCACGCTCTCCAAAATGTCCTCCATCGTGCGGAACGCGAACAACCCGCGCCCGGTCGGCACCGCGTTGCCGAAACCGGTGTCCTGGGTGATGACCGGGCGACCGGCCGCCAGGTAACACGCGCTCCTGTCGCTGAACCACCCGCTCCGCAGCCGGATGTTCTGGTCCTTCGCCACGGTAAACTCCCCGCGCGACGAGCGGATGTACTCGCGGTACGGGTCGAGGTCTCTGGAGAGGGCAAGGGCATCACGGACGCGCCAGCCGCAGTCCGCGAGCCGGCGCACCGCCGCGGCGTCGCCGCACGCGAGCGTCAACTCGAACGGCACCGCGGCGCGGCGCGGAAGCTCGATGAACTTCAGGAACTCCGCGTGCTTGCTCCACCGATACGTCTCACCGTTCCACTCGATGTCGTTGGACTGGCTCCAGTTCGCCACGGTGGTCAGCGGTGCGTCATCGGACGGCGGGGGCCCCGGGCTCCACCAGTCGAGGACCACGGCGGGACGCGTCGGCGACCACGCAAACCGCTCGACGGGCACGCCGCAGTCCGACGCCCCCAGGTTCTCCCCGTACGTAAAGTGGTGCGTGTGCGCGTCGAGCATCGCAATCGCGCCCGCGTCCCCCTTGGCGACCTCGACCTGGCTCCGCACGGGGTCCGTCTCGAGGTAGACTCGCACGGGTACGCGGAGATGCTCATCGCCGAGCATCGTCGCCCCGGAGAGGTTGATGAGCGCGTCGGCGCGCTCGAACAGGCCGGCGAGCCCGCGCTCGTCAAGGCCGTACACGCGCCGCCCCCGAGACGCGGCGCGAAAGGCCCACTGGTCGTCAAGGCCGCATCGGGCCATCAGACGCCCGAGATACGCGACCGTGTAGCTGGGGTCGTCCGTCACCGTATTGCGCTCCGCGTCATACGGCCACGCCCCGGTGTCCTCGACGTAGGCGACGTCGCACCCGAGCCGCCGGAACCCCTCGAGGTAGTGGAGCGTCTGCCACGCGACCCCGGCAAACGGCAGCCGGCCCGCGATGCCCATCACGACGAGCCGCGGGTGCCGGCTCATCCGTCCGCCGACCCGCCGGATTCCTCATGGCCCGCGAACGCCGGCTCGTGCGGGACGAACACCGTCTGCTGGCGGCACAACTTGGCGTAGAGCCCGCCCCGAGCCAGCAGGTCGGCGTGCCGCCCCTCCTCAACGACGGCGCCGTCGTCGAGCACCAGGATCCGGTCGGCCCGCTGGATCGTGGAGAGCCGGTGGGCGATCACGAACGTCGTGCGGTCCTTCCCCAGGCGTTCCAACGCCGCCAGCAACCCCGCCTCCGTGAGCGCGTCCACCGCCGACGTCGGCTCGTCGAGGATCAGGATCGGCGCGTCCTTCAGAAACGCCCGCGCGATCGACAATCGCTGTTTCTCGCCGCCCGACAGGGTCGCGCCCTTCTCCCCCACGACGGTGTCGTATCCGTCCGGCAGGCGCCGGATGAACGCGGCGGCGTTCGCTGCCGTCGCGGCGGCGACGATCTCCTCGCGCGTCGCATCCGGCCTCCCGTAGCCGATGTTCTCCGCGACCGTCAGGGGAAAGATGAACGGGTCCTGCAGCACGATCGCGATCTGGTGGCGCAGCGACCTGACGCGAAGCCGGGCCAGGTCGTGTCCGTCGATCGTGATTCTGCCGGACCACGGATCGTAGAACCGCACGAGCAGGTTCGCGAGTGTGCTCTTGCCCGCTCCGGTGGGACCCACGATCGCCACCATCTCGCCCGCGTGCACGTCGAACGAGACCCCCCGCAGCACGGGACGCCCGAGCTCGTACCCGAACGTGACGTGCTCGTAGCGCACGTGCCCGCGCACGCGCCCGTCGAAGGCCTCGGGACCGTCCCGCACCTCGGGCGCGGTGTCGAGCAGCTCCAGCACGCGTTCCGCGGCCGCCGCGGCGGACTGCACCGTGGACGCCGTGGAGGTGCTCGCGTGGAGCGGGACATAGAGCGCCGCGAGGTACGCGAGAAACACGAGCAGCGTTCCGACGGTGGCCCGGCCGTGGAGCACGTCCACCGCGCCCACCCACATCACCGCTGCGGTCCCGGCCGCCGTGACCAGGCCGACGAACAGGCCGAATCGGGCGTCCGCCTGCGTGGCGCGCACGTACGCGGACGCCGTGTCCCGAGCGTAGGCGCGAAAGCGGGCCTGTTCTGTCTCCTCGCGCGCGAACGCCTGCACGGCGGCGATCGCGCTCAGCGTCTGCTCCACGACGGACATCATGCGCCCTTCCAGGTCGCGCCGCCGCCGGTGCCGGACCCGCATCGACTCGCCGCACACGCGGATGGTCAGCGCCAGCAGTGGGGTCACTAGCAGGGAGAGCGCGGTCATGCGCGGCTCGAGCCGCCACATCACCGCGAACATCGCGGCGAGCGTGCCCACGGAGCGGAGGAGCGGGTGCAGGGCGCCGTTCAGGAGCGCTTGCACGCAATAGGAGTCCACGGTCACACGCGAGATCGTGTCGCCGACCGGCCGGCGGCGATGGAACGTCAACGAGAGACGTTGTAGATGCGAGAACAAATCCGCGCCGAGATCGTAGACCATGCGCTGGCCGAGCCGCACGGCGGCGGTCGTCTCAATCATGGACGACACGGCGCCGACGGCAAAGATCAGCACCGTGCCGACGCAGACCCACAGCAGCAGCCCGGCGGCGCCGCTCGCGGCAGGCGTCGGGCTCACGACGCCTTGCAGCCAGGACGGCAGCGGCTGATGTCCCAGCACCTGGTCGACCAGGAGCTTCGTCGGCCACGGACGGAGCACGTCCATGCCGATCGTCACGAGCATCGTGGCAAACACGCCCAGCGCTTCGCGCCAGTGCGGCTGCAGGTATCGAAGCAACAGCAGCTGGGTTCTCATGATGGGTACTTTTAGTAGTTACCCAGAACACCGCCCCCTGTCCCGCCGAACCCAGGGACAGATCGGCGTTTGGATCGACGATTCGTGGGTATCACATCAATAGGGAGCGACGGTCGCGCTGCCGCGGCGAGAGGTCACCGCCGCGCGGCCGCCTTCCCGATGGACTCGGTCGACCCCGCAACGCCACCGGTTCATCGCGGTCCCACAGTTGAGCAAGTTCGGAGGAGCCATCAACCGCGTGACGATACCACTGATGCGCAAACGGCGGCCGCTGGTTTTATCGCCCCACGGCGCCGGTTGCGGTACGGCCGTCGCGCGTCCTCGCGGCCGGCAGCGGTGCATACTCGACCGACCCACCACTCCGCGAACGCCGGCGTCGCTCGGCATCGCAGGCAGCATCACCGGTCATGGCGCTTAACACCACGACCCCCGTGTCTGCCGCGCGGCCTCTCGCCGAGGTGACGCCGCGCCCCCGGGCGGCCGGAAAGTTCCTGTACGTCGGCGACGGGCCGCTGTGGATCCGAGGCATCACCTACGGGCCGTTCCGCCCCCGCGAGGACGGGACCGAGTATCCCGCGCCCGACGTGGTCGGCTCGGATTTCGACCGCATGGCGGCGCACGGGTTCAACGTGGTGCGCACCTACACCGTCCCCCCGCTGTGGCTGCTGGATGCCGCACAGCAACGAGGCCTGCGGGTGCTGGTCGGGTTGCCATGGGAACAGCACATCGCGTTTCTCGACGATCGCGCTCGCGCACGCGACATCGTGACCGGGGTGCGCGCCGGCGTGCGGAGATGCGCCGGCCATCCGGCCATCCTGGGCTATGCGGTCGGCAACGAGATCCCCGCGGCGATCGTCCGCTGGCACGGCGCGCGACGCATCGAGCGTTACATCCGGCGTCTGTACGGCGCGGCCAAGGAGGAGGATCCCGGAAGTCTCGTCACCTACGTGAACTACCCCACCACGGAGTACCTGGACCTGCCGTTCCTGGATCTGGTCTGCTTCAACGTCTACCTCGAGTCGCAGAGCCGGTTCGAGTCCTACGTCAGCCGCCTGCAGAGCGTCGCCGGGGACCGTCCCCTGGTGCTCGCGGAGATCGGCTGCGACACCGCCAGCCACGGGCCGATGGCCTACACCGTGGTCGCGGGCCAGGTGCGGGCGGCGTTCGCGGCCGGATGTGCCGGCGTGTGTGTGTTCGCGTGGACGGACGAGTGGCACCGCGGCGGATACGACATCGAAGAGTGGGCGTTCGGCTTGACCGACCGGGACCGGGTGCCCAAGCCCGGGATGGCCGCCGTCTGCGCCACGCTCAGGGACACGCCGTTCGCGCGACACCTGGGCTGGCCCCGGATCTCCGTCGTCGTGTGCAGCCGGAACGGCGCTCGCACCATCGGGGAGTGCCTCGCGGGACTGCGGCGGCTGGAGTATCCCGACTACGAGGTGATCGTCGTCGACGACGGCTCGGTGGACGACACCGCGGCGATCGCCCGCGCGTACGGCGTCAAGACGATCGACGGTGGCGGCGCGGGGCTCAGCGCGGCGCGCAACGCCGGGCTGGCGGAGGCCACGGGGGAGATCGTCGCGTACCTCGACGACGACGCCAGCCCCGAGGCGCACTGGCTTCACTATCTCGCCACGACCTTTGCCCAAACCGCTCATGCCGCGGTCGGTGGCCCGAATCGCCCCCCCGCGGGAGCGGCGCAGCCCCGGGGAGTGATCGAAGAGTGCCTCGCGGTGGCGCCGGGCACGCCCACCCACGTCATGCTGACCGACGATGAGGCCGAGCACGTCCCCGGATGCAACATGGCGTTTCGCCGCGCGTCGTTGGAATCGATCGGAGGCTTTGATCGGCGTTTCCGCGTCGCGGGCGACGACGTGGACGTCTGCTGGCGCATCCAAGGCGCCGGCGGCACACTCGGATTCAGCCCGACCGCCGTGGTCTGGCACCGGCGCCGGGACACGATTCCCCGGTACTGGAAGCAGCAGGTCGGATACGGCACATCCGAGGCGTTGCTCGAGCAGAAGTGGCCGCAGAAGTACAACGCCGCCGGTCACCTCACGTGGCGGGGCCGCGTCTACGAACCCGGAACGGCCCCGCGCCGCGGGCGCATCTACCACGGCACCTGGGGGCTCGCGCCGTATCAATCGCTGTACGCGGCGCGGTTCCACCCCCTGTGGTCCCTTCCCTCGATCCCGGAGTGGTATCTCGTGGTGGCGGTCCTCGCCGGCCTGTCCGCGCTCGGCGCCTTCTGGGCCCCGCTGCGGCCGGCGATCCCCCTGCTGGTCCTGGCGGTCGCCGCGCTCGGCTTCCACGCGGCGACGGGAGCCGTCCTGTCGCTCTCGCCGCAACGCACGCCGCGCGATCCTGTCGAGCGGGCGAAGCGCCACGCGATCATGACGCTGCTTCACTTGATACACCCGGCCGCGCGGCTGTACGGGCGCGTGCGGCACGGCCTGACGCCGTGGCGGCGCCACCGGGTCGCCGGCGCAACCGCGCCGTGGCCCCGGCTGTCGACCATCTGGAGCGAACGGTGGAAGACCGCCGCCACCTGGCTGGAAACGGTGGAGCACGAGTTGCAGGAGGAAGGCGCCGTGGTGCTGCGGGGCGGGGACTTCGACGAGTGGGATCTCGAGGTGCGCGGCGGCGCCCTGGGAGGGATGCGCCTCCGCCTCGCGATCGAGGAACATGGGGCCGGCCGCCAGCGGGTGTTGCTGCGCTCGTGGCCCCGGTTTTCGGTCTGGGGGCTGCTCGGCGCCGCCGGAGCCGGCGCGTTGGCCGCGGGCGCCGCGGGAGCGGACGCGTGGGGTGCCGCGATCGTCCTGGGCGCGGCCGCGCTCTGGCTATCGCTCCGTGTCGCGCAGGACACCGCGAGCGCCACGGCGGCGTTTCTCCGCGTGGTGACGCAACTGCGCGGCGCCGTCGTGCTGCGGGTCGCAGTGCTCCCGTGGTCGGTGCGCACGGCCCCGTGGTAACCCCGCGCCGCCGGTAACGATGGGAACCGGCGGAGAGCGGCGCGAACGCTGCGGGCGTGGCAAGACCGGCTGTAGACGGCGCCACGAAGATGTGCGCACGTCAACAGCCCGTGGCGCCGACGCAGCGGCAGACGCGGGGATCGTCCGTGGCAGGAATACGTGGCTTCCCCCGGAGTAGAACGCTCCGCATCGTTGCGATGGTAGGCGCGCTCGCAGTCGGCGCGCTCGTCTCAACGGCCGTCGCGTCCCCGTTCGTCGCGGTGACGATGCCGGTCGGCGGCGTGGTCGATGTTCCGGCGAAAGGGGTCACGCAGGTAGATGTCGCGCCGGCGGGTGTGGCCGGCGCGTGGGCCGGTGACGATCACCTGATCGTCTGGGGCCTCCAACGCGGCACGGCCACGCTGGTCGTGACCGCGCCGGACGGCATCGAAGCCCGCGCCGTGCGGGTCATGCCCGCCGACCCCCATCAGGCGCTGTTTGCCCAAGGCATCTGTTCCAGCCCCCTCGAGGTCACGGGTGCCAGCCCCGCAAATGCGGTGCTCCCGCAGCCGACCACGGAGGTGACGTGGTCGCCGGGCGAGTGGCAGGCGTTTTGGAACGTTCCCGACAGCGGCGGGCGTGTCACCGCGTCAAACACCCTCAGCACGCCGCTCGCCCTGTTGGGCATCGCGGGCGGTCCGGGAGTGGACGTGGCGTGGGACCGCTGGGCCGTGACGGCCACCCGGACCGTGGGGGCGCTGGCGTATCAGATGCCGCTCGGCTCCGGGATGATGATGGTCGGGGGTGACACGACGCTTGGGCCGATCGGGGACGCGACGGTGGCCGCTGGGGACGTGACGATAACGACCGTCGCGCTGTTGACGCACACGGGCGAGGTGGTGGCGGCCGCCCAGACGACGTTGGGATTCGGCCCGTTTGGTGTGGGATACCTGGCGGGGCCGACCGGGGGTGTGCCCTCGTTGCAGTTCCGCGGCGGGTCGGTCACCCTGTCCGCGGCAAACTGGCCCGGCGGGGGCACCAGCGTCGGGCTCAACCTGGGACTCGGCGGCGGCGCGTCGATGCAGGGCACGTGGGGATTTCAGACCGGTTGGACTGCGGTGATTTCGATGTCACTGGGCCGGGGCCCCGCCCCGATCTCGGACAGCGCCGCCGCGATCACGGGCGTGATCCTGCCGGCCGCGTCGTGCTGGCTCGGCTTCGGCACGGCATCGCCGCTCGACCGGCTGTAATCGCTATTCGCAACGGGTCAGTTCATCAAACAGCATTGTGAAGTGATCCCAGATGCTTTGATTATTCCCTCCGCCATGTTCCATATTCCATTTCTATCGGAAAGGGGCTGTGCGCAACATTGCTCCTCGATGCGGAAGCAATTGCTGCAAACGGCGACCGAGGGAACGAGGCGAGGAGGGTTCTTAACGATCGGCGAGCGCGAGTTTGGCGGCGAGCGCGACGAACGCGCCGGCAACAGTACGGCGCATCCAAGTCAACACCCGCGGACGAGAGATGACGTGGTTACGAATCAAGGCGGCGAAGAGCCCGTAGCCGACGAAGACTGCGAACGTCAATAGCATGAACACAGCGCTCAGCTGGAGCATGCGTGAGAGCGGATGTGGTTCATTGGCGCTCACAAACTGAGGCAGGAAGGCAAAGAAGAAGATCGACAGTTTCGGATTGAGGATGTTGATCAGGATAGCGGTGATGATCACCTGACTTGCCGAGCGGGTACCGACCTCCTCTTCCACCGTGAGCGCGCCCTTCTCCCTCAGCGCGTTCCAAGCCATGTAGAGAAGATAGGCCACGCCCAGGTACTTGAGGGTCTGGAATGCGAGCGCGCTCGTGTGCAAAAGTGCTGCGAGTCCCATGATCGCCGCAGCCATGTGCGGGACGATGCCAAGAGTGCACCCGAAGGCAGCGACCACGCTTGCGCGGGACCCGCGCGAGAGGCCAGCCGCCAGCGTATAGAGAACGCCGGTGCCGGGTGAAACGACGACGATAAGCGACGTGACCAGAAAGTCGATGCTCACGGCGACCCTCCTAGCACGCTGTCATTGTAAGCGGCGCAATCGCGGAACGCTAGCCACGCCAGACCTCGCGCCATGCTGCGCGCTCGGTGAGCCAGTTCGTCGCCACGCCGAACACGAGGCCCCGGACGGACGCGCCAACGGTGAGGATGCTGACGCCCGACGCCCCTCTCCTGCCGGATCCCCAGGGTCGAGCGCGCCAACTGCCGGCCGCGCCGCGCACCGGGTCTCCGGCTGTGCTGCGTTCATCGTCCGGCTCCCCGCGCGTAGCCCGCGCCGCGTCGGCGCGTCCGCGCCCACCGTGGGTGCCGCGAGGCAGGGAGACGCCGCTCCGACCGCCAACAGAGGAGCACCATGGCCCGGAAGTTCCTCACGCCCGACGAGGTCGCCGCGCAGCTGCGCGTGTCGGCCGAGGCGATCCGGCGGCTCCTCCGTCGGCGCGAGCTCCCCGCGATCCGCGTGGGCCGTGCGTGGCGCATCGAGGAGAGTGAGTTCCAGCGCTGGATCAACCGCCGCCTGGTGAAGCCCCCGCGCGGCGCGAACGGCGGCGGTCCGTGCCTCTGCGGCTGCGGCCGTCCGACAATCACGCCGGGCGCGCGGTTTCTGCCGGGGCACGACGGCAAGGCGATCCACTCCCTGATGACGGAGCGCGGATTGACATTCGACGCGGCGCGCGAGGCGGTGCGGCGGATGCACCGCCCGCGCGTCCAGGAACGGCTGTTCTAGACAATTGCACTTTCGCAGAGGGGAGAGTATCCTCTGAATGTAGCGGCGGCCGCGCGCGGTGCGGCCGCCGCGGGCACCTAGCGAAGGGAGGACGTTGCGGACAGGACCGCGGCGTTGAGTGAATGGAGAAACGGTTCGTCGCCGATCTTCGGCGCGCATTCGGAAAACGAGTTCAGGAGGCGCGGCACGCCGCGCGGCTGAGCCAGGCCCAATTGGCACGGCAACTCGGGCTTCGCAGCGGCGTTGCGGTCGGCGATTGGGAACGCGGCAAGGCGCTCCCGAAGTTCGAGACGTTTCTGCGGTTGTGCGAGGCGCTCAACCAGCCCCCGGCGTTCTTCATTGAGGGCTACCGCGATCGTCCGCAGAAGGATCCCACGCACGTGCTCCAACACGGTCTGGACGCGCTGGAGCAACGGAGCGCGCAACGCCACCTGGAGCTGCTGCACCGGCTGGAGCATCTGCCGGTCGAAGTCGGCCGCAGCATCGCACCGGAAGAGTTGCGGTCCGCGCTCGAGCGGATGCGGTTCGAGGACGCGGCGCCGGTGGCCGAGGCGCGGCTGCGGGCCGCCCTAGGGCACCGCCGGGGCGGCGGCGAGGAGGACGCGGAGCGCACGGTCGCACGCGAAGCGCTCCGTCAGGGGTGGGACGCGGCACGCGAAGCGCTGCGCGACTGGCTGCAGCAACGCGGGCGGGTCGTGTGACGCCCTCACGGCTGTTCGTATACGGCACGCTCCAGGACGAGGCGCTCGTCGAGCGTCTCGTCGGGCGCCGGCTTCCGTCGCGGCCGGCGGTGCTGGAGGGTTACCGGCGGACGCTCGACGATGCGATCGGCTACCCGGTGGTCCACCCGTCGACCGAGGCGAGCGTGGCCGGTCGGTTGGTGGAAGCCGTGGACGCCGCCGCGATCGCCGCGCTCGACGCGTACGAGGGGATCGAGTACCGGCGCGTGGTGATCGAAGTTCGCACGAGCGACGGTCGCACGCTGGACGCGTACACGTACGTCCCCGTCGAAGCCGCGCGCGCGTCGCGCTGACACACGCACGTCGTCAGGCGCGGACGTGGGGCACGTAACGCTCGAGGGCGGCGCCGATGCGGCGCAGCGCCTCCGTGATAGCCTCCACTGAGTTCGCATAGCTCAACCGCAAGAACCCCTGCCCCTGCGATCCGAACGCCGTGCCGGACAGGGCGGCGACACCGGCCTCTTGCAGCAGATAGTCTTGCAGCCGGACGGAATCCGCGTCCACGCCGCGCACGTTCGGGAACGCGTAGAACGCGCCGCGAGGCTGTACGCACGACACGCCCGGCAGGCGGTTCAGGCCGTCCACGATCACGTCCCGCCTGCGGCGGAACTCGGCGACCATGCGGTCGACACAGTCCTGAGGCCCGCGTAGGGCTGCGACCCCGGCCATCTGCGTGAACGCGGCGGTGCACGAATTGGAATTCACCATCAGCTGGGTAAGGCGCTCAGCGAGATCGGGGCGCATCACGCCGTACCCCAGCCGCCATCCGGTCATCGCGTAGGTCTTGCTGAAGCCGTCGAGAATCACGGTCTGGGCCTGCAGCCCCGGCATCGACGCCGGGCTGGCAAACGCGCCCTCGTAGAGGATCCGCCCGTAGATCTCGTCGGAGAGGACGGTGATCGGCCGGTCGCGGACCATCTCCGCGACCGCTTCCAGGTCCTCCCGCGAGAGCACCCCGGCGGTCGGGTTGTGCGGCGAGTTCAAGATGACGAGGCGCGTTTTCGGCGAGAGCAGCCGGCGGAGTTCCTCCGGATCCGCGCGAAATCCACGGTCCTCGCGCAGCACCCACGGCACCGGCCGCGCGCCGACGAACCGGGCGACCGACTCGTAGATTGGAAACCCGGGGTCGGGATACACCACCTCGTCGCCCGGGTTGACCAGGGCCAGGATGAGGAAGAACATCACCGGCTTGCCGCCGGGCGTGATCACGACGTGGTCGGGTCCGACCTCGATGCCGCGCGTCCGGGAAACGTACTCGGCAATCGCCTCGCGCGCCTCCGGGAGCCCCGCCGCCGGCGTGTAGTGGGTAAACCCGTCACGCAGCGCGCGGATCGCGGCTTCTGTGATGTGTGCGGGGGTGTCGAAATCCGGCTCGCCGATCTCCAGGTGGACCACCGACCGGCCCTGCGCCTCGAGTGCCTTGGCGCGGCCAAACACCTCGAACGCGGTCTCGGTACCGAGCCGCCCCATCCGATCGGCCAGCCGAAGGTCCGCGGCCGACGGCGACGGTCGCGCGGACCCGGCGCGACTCGGCGCGCCCGCCGGAATCATGTGCCCTCCTCCCACGAGTTGAGGTAGCGCTCCTGCGCCGCCGTGAGGCGGTCGATCGTCACGCCCGACGCGGCGAGCTTCACGGCCGCAATCTGGCGGTCGATCGCCAACGGGACCGGGTAGACCTCAGGACCCAATGTGCGGGCGTTCTGCGCCAGATACTCCATGACGAGCGCCTGATTCGCGAAGCTCATGTCCATCACGGACGCCGGATGCCCCTCGGCGGCCGCTAAGTTGAGGAGCCGGCCCTCGGCCAGCACGTAGATCCGCCGGCCGTCTCGGAGGCGGAACTCCTCGATGTTCGGGCGAACGGTCCGGCGCTCCTCGGCGAGGTCGGCAAGCGCGGACAGATCCAGCTCCACGTCGAAGTGCCCGGAGTTGGCGATGATCGCCCGGTCCTTCATCGTCTCGTAGTGCTCGCGCCGCACCACGGAGGTGTTGCCGGTCACGGTGATCACGACGTCGGAGACGTGCACGGCGTCGAGCATCGGCATCACGCGGTAGCCGTCCATGTGGGCCTCGAGCGCCCGCGTCGGGTCGACCTCCGTCACGATCACGTGCGCGCCCATCCCGCGCGCACGCAGCGCCAGACCGCGCCCGCAGTTCCCGTAGCCGGCCACGGTCACCGTCCGTCCCGCCAGGAGCAGGTTCGTGGCGCGGATCAGACCGTCGATCGTGGACTGACCGGTCCCGTAGCGATTGTCGAACAAGTGCTTCGTCAGCGCGTCGTTGACCGCCACGATCGGATACCGGAGGACGCCGGCCTTGGCCATGCTGCGCAAGCGGATCACGCCCGTCGTGGTTTCCTCGCTCCCCCCGAGCACGCTGCCCAGCAACTCGGTCCGGTCGTGGTGGATCGTCGATACGAGGTCGGCGCCGTCGTCCATCGTCAGGTGTGGCTTTGTGTCGAGCACCTGGTGGATGTGACGGTAGTACGTGTCGCGATCTTCGCCGCGACGCGCAAACACCGGCAGGTGCCACTCGGCGACGAGCGCCGCCGCCACGTCGTCTTGCGTGGACAGCGGGTTGCTTGCGCACAACGCCACCTGCGCGCCGCCGTCCCGCAGCGTCCGCATCAGATTGGCCGTTTCGGTCGTGACGTGCAGGCAGGCCGCGATCCGCACGCCGGCGAGCGGCTTCTCGCGCGCGAAGCGATCGCGCACGGCCCGCAACACCGGCATCTCGCCGTCCGCCCAGCTGATCCGATCCCAGCCCGACGAAGCGAGCCTGAGATCCTGAACATCGCTGTTCACCGAACCACCTCCACAAGGGGACTCCGCGCCGCGCCGCGCCGCGCCGCGCCGCGACGCGCCGGCATCCGGGCGCTCGGCGGCGATCCCGCGGTAACTCGATTGGCTTCGACGGGAGCATATCGGCCCCTGCCGCCGCGACCGGGACAGCGGCCACGCGCGGGTGGCGGCAGCGCCCGTGAACGTCGGCGGCTGCCCGAAATAGAACCGGCCCTCGGGAACGTTGTAGAGGACGAAGAAGCCGTCGGCAGGCACCCGGCGGCGGGAGGCAGATCATGCGAACTGCGCAACTAGTGATGGACGAAACCAACGGGGTGGCGCCGGTGGGAACCGCGTCCAGCGCCGCCGGCGACGAGGCGGCCGCGCTGGACGCCTACTCCCATGCGGTGATCGGCGCGGTCGATCGGCTCGGCCCAGCGGTCGTCAGCCTGGCGGTGGCGCGCCCGGCTCCGGAACGGCTGCGGCGGCGGGGCCTCCCGGAACTGCGGGGCGGCGGCAGCGGGGTGATCATCGCGCCCGACGGCTACATTCTGACCAACAGTCACGTCGTGCACGGATCGGCCCGCGTCGAGGTGCGGCTCGCCGACGGCCGTGCGCTGGCCGCGGAGGTCGTCGGGAACGACCCGCCGACCGACCTGGCGGTTGTCCGCGTGGCGGACGGGAAACTGGCGGCCGCGGCGCTCGGGGACTCGTCCCGCCTGCGGGTCGGCCAGCTCGTCGTCGCCATGGGGAGCCCGCTCGGATTCCAGGCCACGGTCACGGCGGGCGTCGTGAGTGCCCTCGGCCGCACCCTCCGCGCCGAAAGCGGGCGCCTGATCGAGAACGTGATCCAGACCGACGCGGCGTTGAACCCCGGAAACTCGGGCGGCCCACTCGCCGATGCCCGCGGGCTGGTGATCGGCGTCAACACCGCGGTGATCGCCGGCTCCCAGGGGCTCTGCTTCGCGATTCCGATCAACACCGCGACGTGGGTCGCCGCCCAGCTGATCCGGCACGGCCGGGTCCAGCGGGCGTACCTCGGTGTGTCGGCGCAAACCGTCACGTTGGACCGCCGCATCGCGGTGGCCGCGGGCGTCGAGGCGCCGACGGCCGTGCGGCTTACTGAGGTACAACCCGGAAGCGCCGCCGCGACCGCCGGCTTGAAGCCGGGCGATCTCATCGTCAGCGCAAGCGGGCGTCCCCTCGCCACGCTGGACGACCTCCTGCTGGCCGTCGGAGGACACACGGTCGGCGCTCGCCTCACGCTCGACGTGCTCCGCGGAGACGGACGCCACCCGGTGGATACGTATCCGACGGAGATGCCGGCGGAGGCCGGGCGCTAGGACGAAACGGCGGACGCCGGGCTATCCTACCGGCGCCCGCCGGAGAGGCGGGCCGCCTCGGGCCTGGCGCGCAGACGCAGCATCGAGACCGCTCCCGCCGCCGGGCCCGCGCTGAGGAGCAGGAAAGCCCCAGGCCACCCTGCCGCGCGCTCAACGTACGGCAGGACCTGAATGCTGACCGCGGTGAGCAGGAAGCCAACCGACGTCTGGAGCGCGAGCGAACTCCCCACGCGCTGGGGTTCGGAGAGCTCGCTGATCGCTGCGGAGAACTGGGCCGAGTCGGCGATGACCGTGATACCCCAGACGACCGCCACGCCGACGACCAGGGCCGGCGTGCGTCCGAAGAGCAGTCCCGTGACGATCGCACAGGTTCCGCTCAGCGCCATGGCGCCGGCGGTGGTATAGGTCCGGCCGATGCGGTCGGCGACCCACCCGGCCGCGACGCACCCCCCCGCTCCCGCGGCGATCACCAAGGCCGCCGCCAGGCTGGCGGCGCGCCCCACACCCGCCACGTCCGCGGCGCCTGCCGACGCCCGCAGGCTGGCGAGCAGGAACGCCGGGACCCACGTCCACATGGCGTACAGTTCCCACATGTGGCCGTAGTAGCCGAAATTTGCGAGCCTGAGCGCGGGATCGCGAAGCGCCCGCAGCGCCCACCCGAGGTCGAGACGGGCCGCCGGCGCCTCGAACGGCCCGGGGCGGACAAACGCGGCCATCACAACAGCCGACAGCAGCGCCCCGACGCTCGTCGCTGCGATCACGCCCTGCCAGGGGGCGGACGTTGCGGCACCCACTCCCGCGAACAGGTGGGGGAGTGCCGCCCCAAGCGTCAACGCGCCGACCAGGGTGCCGATCGCGAAGCCCCGCCCTTCGCGAAACCACCCCGCCATGAGCTTCATCCCCGTGGGGTAGACGCCCGCAAGGACGAAGCCGAGGGCGAAACGAAGCGGAAGCGCGATCCGCATGTCCGCGTCGGCCACCGGCGTCGACGCGTTCGTGGCCGCGGCCAAGACCGCCGCGGCCACGAATACCCAACGCGTTGGAAACACGTCCGCGATCCCGCCCACGGCGAGCGTGAGCGCCCCGGCGACGAACCCGAGTTGCACGCCCACGGTGAGCAGCGCGAGCTGCGGGCCGGACAGGTGCCACGCCGCGGCCAGGGCCGGACCCACGGCTGCGGCACTGAACCAGGTGCTCATCACCCCGACCTGCGCGGCCGCGATCAGAGTCAGGGCAGTCCACCGCCCCGCCGGGGCCGAGGTGGCGGCCGCCCCCGAGGTCGGGACCGCGGGATGGTGTTGGCCGGTGACCGCCGTGGTCGCGGGACGAACGCGCACGTGGACTCCTCCGCGCCGGGCCCGCTCGGTCTCGCGAGGTTCACACGACGCGCGGACTAAGAGTTTCGCCGGAGCCGCGTGCGCATCCCGCAGCGCCGCGCCGGTCGCGCCGGGTCGGCCGACTCGTTAAGCAAATGTGACGAACCGGCAAACGGGATGTGCTAGAATGGCCGCGGTTTCGACGTGGCCGATCAGACGACACCCGGAGGTGCACAGCATGCAACACCATAAGAGCCGGCTCGCCCTGCTCCCCGCGCTCGCGGCGCTCGCCGTCGTGGCGGTTGCGCTCGGCGCCACGCCGCAAGTCGGCACCGCTCAGGCGACAACGACGCTCGCCGGCACGATCGCGTCGGCGGCGCCGGGAACCGTCGTCCTGACCACCACCGACGGCACGAAGACGATCAAGACCACCGAGACAACGAGCTTCATCAGCCGCAGCACGGTCCCGCTGTCCGACATCAAGACCGGCGACTTCATCGGGGTGGACGCGACGAAGGGCTCGGATGGATCGCTCACGGCCGTGTCGATCAGCATCTTCCCGCCGGAGTTCAAGGGTCGGGCCCGCGAGGGCCAGTGGCTCATGGACTCCGGGGACACGATGACCAACGCGATCGTAACGCAGTACGTGTCCGCGGTGTCGGGCCGAACGGTGGCGCTGACGTACCAGGGTCAGGTCTGGAAGATCGCGGTGCCGCCGTCTACGTCGATCCACCGGCTCGCCGTCGTGACCGGCAGCGCGCTGAAGCCGCAGATGCAGGTGACGGTACGGGGCGCCGCCAACTCGGACGGCAGCTTCACCGCGACATCGATCACGGTCGACCAGTCGATGAAGTGAGACCGGCGCCGGCTGGCCCGGCCGCGGAGCCTCGCGACGGCGGGGCCCCTCTT
>DASQGM010000309.1:0-1592 GCA_035632615.1 bacterium
TACTACGCGTGGACCTTCGACGGGAGGGTGCCCGGCCCGTTTCTGCGGGTCACCCAGGGAGACACGATCGACTTCACGCTGGTCAACAACGGCCCCCAGCCGCACAGCATGGACTTCCATGCCGCCGAGATCGCGCCCAGCCGGTACTACGTCAACGTGAATCCGGGCGACTCGCTCCACTACCGGTTCACAGCGCGTGTCCCCGGGGTGTTCATGTACCACTGCGGTACGGCCCCGGTCGCCATGCACATCGCCAACGGGATGTACGGCGCGATTATCGTCGACCCCCCGACGCCGCGGCCCCCCGCCAAGGAATTCGTGCTGGTACAGAGCGAGTTCTACCTCACGCCCGACGACGGCAAGGGCGGAGCCAGGAGCCTCGACTGGCAGAAGCTGCTCGGCCAGGCGCCCGACAACGTCGTCTTCAACGGCCGCGTCGCGCAGTACGCGGAGCATCCGATCGCCGTGAAGCCGGGTGAGCTGCTGCGGCTGTACGTCGTCAACGCCGGCCCCAACCGGATCTCGTCGTTCCACGTCGTCGGCGGCATCTTCGAGAAGGTTTTCGAGGACGCATCGCTCACCAACCCGCTCCGGGGCGTGCAGACGGTCAACGTGCCGGTCGGCGGCGGGGCGATCTTCGAGATCCGGCTCCGCGAGCCCGGCGACTACCCGTTCGTCACCCATGCCTTCGCGGACGCGACGAAGGGCGCGGTGGGCGTCTTCCGGGCGGGCAATGCCGCGTCGCCGTGACCGGTCTCCAGGAGCTCCTCGGCGCAGCGCACATCGTTCTCGCGCTGCTGGTCTCCGCTCACATCGTGCTCCACAAGGACGACGTGCGGGCCGCCATCGGGTGGACCGGACTCGTCTGGCTCACGCCGGTCGTGGGCTCCGTGCTCTACGGCCTCTTCGGGATCAACCGCATCCGGCGCCAGGCCGGGATGCTCCGCCGGGGGCGGGCGCTCGCGGACGCGGGCACGGCCGAGCGGGCCGCCGCTCCGGCGCGCCATCCGCTGCTCGCGGGAGATGCACCGGCCAGCCTCCAGGCCATCGCCGCGACGGTGGGGCGCGCCACCGGACTCCCGCTTACCGGCGGCAACGCGGTGGAGCCGCTCGTGAACGGCGACGAAGCGTACCCGGCGATGATCTCGGCCATCGACGACGCCACGAGGCGCGTGTGGCTCGCGACCTACATCTTCGATCGGGGACGGGCCGGCGACCGCTTCGTGGACGCGCTGGGCCGCGCGGCCGCGCGGGGCGTGGAAGTCCGGGTGCTCATTGACGGCGTCGGCGCGCACTACAGCCGGCCGCCGATCCTGCGGGCGCTCAAGGCCCGCCGGGTCCGGGTGGCGGCGTTTCTGCCGCCGCGAATCCCCCTCTTCCAGCCGTACTTCAATCTGCGGAACCACCGCAAGCTTCTGGTGGTCGACGGGGGCCTGGGGTTCTGCGGCGGGATGAATATCCGGGACGATCATCTGCTGGCGCTCGGTCTGCCGGCGGCCACACAGGACGTGCATTTCCGCATACAGGGGCCGGTCGTTCAGCAGCTCGCTCAGGCGTTCGCCTTCGACTGGGCCTTCACCACCCATGAGGCC
>DASQGM010000310.1:0-11322 GCA_035632615.1 bacterium
GCATCCCCCGGTACGGGCGGCGCCGCGGCCTCCGGCAGGACCCGGCCGGTCGGCCTGATCGCGAACAGCATGAGCAACACCCTGACCGTGGTCGACGCGCGCACCCTCGAGCCGATCGCGACGATGCCGGTCGGCCGTGAACCGCACAAGTTCCGCCTGAGCCTGAGCGGGCATACCGTATATTCCTGCAACACGACGAGCAACGAGCTGATCGAGATCGACCTGGCCACGCTGCGCCCGCTGCGGCACATTCCGGTCCTCGACCCATACAATGTCACGTTCACCAAGGACGGCCGCCACCTGTTCAAGCTGGCGTACCGCTACACGTTCATCGACGTGCACGACGCGCAGACGTTCCGCCGCGTGCGGCGTCTGGAGACCGGCAATTCGCCAAGCCACTTCGCGGTGTCGCCGGACGGCCGCTGGTTCGTCAACTCCAACCAACGCGCGAACACGGTCTCGGTGATCGACGCGCAGATGTTCCAGGTGGCCCGCCTGCTCCAGGTCGATCCATTTCCGGCGGGGATCACGATCTCGCACGACGGCCGCTACATGTTCGTCGCGAGCGGCGACGCCGGCACGATCAGTGCCTTCGAGACCGACGGATGGCGGTTCGCGGGCCGGGTGCACAGCGGCCGGGACGCGCACGAGATGATGGTGACCGGCGACGGCCGGCACATCTTCGTCACCAACCGCGGCGAGAACACGACGAGCCTGTTCGAGGTCGCCTCCCGGCGCGTGATCGAAAAGTTTCACGTGCCGGGCGGACCGGACATGCCCATGCTCACGGCCGACGGGCGTCAGCTCTGGGTGTCCGGGCGCTACGGCGACATCGCCACGGTCGTAGACGCGCACACGCTGCGGATCCTCCGGACGTTCCGAACGCAGCAGTCTCCGCACGGCGTGTTCATCGGGACGACCCTGGCATAACAACCCGGCCCAGGACATCATTCACCCGCCGCGAACCGGCGGCGTAGCTCACGATCCCGGAGGCGCACCTGATGCGGGAGATCCATGCGGCGCTCGATCGCGCGATCGACGCACACCTCTCCCTGGTGGAGGCGATCGCCGCGATCCCGGCGCCGAGTTTCGGGGAGGCCGAACGCGGGGCGTACATCGTCGACCGGTTCCGGGAGGCGGGCCTCCGCGACGTTGCGCTCGACGCCGCAGGAAACGCGAGAGGCCTGTTCGCCGGAGGAGGACCGGCGCCCCGGGTCGTGCTCGCCGCCCACATGGACACGGTGTACCCTACGGAGTCTCATCAACCGCCCCGCCGCGAAGGGGCACGCCTCATGGGGTCGAGCGTGCGCGACAACGCCGCGGCCGTCGCCGCGCTGATCACGCTCGCCCGGGCGATGCACGACGTCGGCGCGTCCGTGCCGTGCGCGCTCGAGTTCGTCTCCACGACCGGGGAGGAGGGGCTCGGCGATCTCCGGGGGATTCGCCACCGGCTGCGGCCCGAGGAGGTTCGCCCGGACGCTGTGCTGATCGTGGATGGGCCGATGGGACAGATCGTCCACCAGGGGATAGCGGTGCGGCGGTTTGCCGTGCGGTTTGAGACCGAGGGCGGCCACAGTTGGGGGGACTACGGCGCGCCGAGCGCGATCCATCACCTCGCGTCGGTGATCCATGCGCTCACCCGGACGCCGCTGACGGTCGATCCCAAGACGACGCTGAACGTTGGCGTGATCCACGGGGGGACGTCGGTGAACGCGATCGCCTCGGCCGCGGAGATCCAGGTGGATTTCCGGTCGGTCGAGGCCGCGCGCGTGGACGAGTTGGCCGCGCTCCTCGGGCGCCTCGTCGAGGCCGAAGCGGCCACGGGTGTGCGGGCGACGACCAAGGTGATCGGCGACCGTCCGGGCGGGCGCATCCCGGTCGATCACCCGCTCGTGGTCGGCATTCGGGACGTGCACCGCGCCCACGGGTTCACCCCGCAACTGTCCGCGTCCAGCACCGACGCCAACATCCCGCTCGCGCTCGGCATCGCGGCCGTCTCGATGGGCGTGTCTGGCGGTGGCCAGGTGCACTCGCCCCACGAATGGCTCGACACCACCTCGCTCCTCCCCGGCCTGCATCTCCTCGCCGACGCGGTGGCGAAGACCGTTGAGGTCGCGGGGCAGGCCCGGCGCCAGTAAACGGAGCGGGGCGTCCGCGTCGCGCCCGGTCGCCTCTCAGCCCTGTGCTGCCGCGGCCCGTTCGCCGAACGGGCGTTGAAGAGTCATCGCGATCCCGTGAAAGAGACGGCGAAGCTTCTTGGGTTCGCAGTCGCCACGGCAGGAGAAACTCCGCGGCCGCCAGAACTACGGCGGCGCATCGGAAAACGTCAAGGAGGTCGTCATGATCACGCGTCGTGCCACCGTGCTGGGCCTCATGACCGTTGTTGTGATCGCGCTCGTCGCGGCCGGCGCGGGCGTCGCCCCCGCTCAAACGAAGCTTGTGATGGCGTTCGTGCCGTCCGGCGAGGCGGCCACCGTGCTCAACTCGGGCAACCGCATCGCGAACCTGATCGGAACGGCAACGGGATACCAGATCGAGTCGTTCGTGGCGACGAGCTACGCCGGCGTCATCGAGGCGATGGGCGCCGGACGCGCTGACATCGGCTGGTTGAGCACGTTCGCCTACGTCATCGCCCACCAGAAGTACGGGGTGGAAGTGCGCCTCGTGACCGTTCGGTTCGGCGCGCCATATTACGATGCCGAGATCATCACCCAGGCCAGCTCCGGGATCAACTCGTTGGCCGACCTGAAGGGCAAGCGCTTTGCGTTCGTGGACCCGGCCAGCACGTCGGGATATCTGTTCCCGCTGGCCGGGCTCAAGAAGGCCGGCTACGATCCGTCGAAGTTCTTCGGGCAGACCGTGTTCGCCGGCTCCCACAACAACGTCGTGCTGGCCGTGTACCAGGGGCGCGTCGACGCGGGCGCGGTGTTCGACGATGCGCGCGGCACCGTCCAGAAAGACTACCCGGACGTGATGCAGAAGCTCAAGGTCATCTGGAAGTCCGACCCGATTCCGAACGACACGGTGAGCTTCCGCAAGACATTGCCGGCCGACGTCAAGGACCGCGTGGCCAGCGCGCTGCTGCGTTTCTCGCAGACGCCGGCCGGGCTGGACGCGCTAAAGTCCCTGTACGAGATCGAGGCGCTGGCCGACTACCAGTTGCTCGTGTCGAAGTACCATGTGAAGACCGCGAACCTGGACGCGTTCTATAACCCCGTGCGGGATGTGGCGACGTACGCGGGCGTGAACCTCGAGGAACTGATCAAACCGCACTAGTCCGTGATCGCGGACGGTCGCCGGTGCGATGCGATGAGGCCGTGACGGATCTTTCCGGCGCGGGTGGCAGACGCGTGCATGCGGGGGCGCGGCCGTCCGGCTCGCCGCACAGGCAGACGCGGGCCCGGGCACACCTCGGCCTCCGTTCGCGGACGCACGCGACCGCCGGCGTCGTCCGATGAGCGACCCGATCCTGCGGATCGAGCATCTGACAAAGGTCTACCCGGACGGCACGCGGGCGCTGGACGACGTATCGTTCGAGGTCGCCCGCGGCGAGTTTCTCGTGATCATCGGGCTCTCCGGTTCCGGCAAGTCCACGCTGCTACGCTGCATCAACCGGCTGATCGAGCCGACCGCGGGCGCGATCATCTTCCACGGCCGGGACGTCGCCGCCGCATCGCGGGACGAGCTGCGGGAGATCCGGCGGCAAATCGGGATGGTGTTTCAGCAGTTCAACCTGGTCCGGCGAGCGTCGGTGCTCACCAACGTGCTCACCGGCCGGCTGGGGTACGTCCCATCCACCTGGGCGCTGGCGAACTACTTCCCGCCGGCGCTCGTCGATCAGGCGCTCGCGAACATCGAGCGGGTCGGCATTCCGCAGAAGGCGTACACGCGCGCGGACTCGCTCTCCGGCGGTCAGCAGCAGCGGGTGGGGATCGCCCGCGCGCTGATGCAGGAACCGACGCTCATCCTCGCCGACGAACCGGTCGCCAGCCTCGATCCGGCGATGTCACACTCCGTCTTGCGCTACATCGAGGAGCTCAACCGGAAGGACGGCATCACCGTGATCTGCAGCCTGCACTTTCTCAGTCTCGCGCGGCGGTACGGGACCCGGATCTTGGCGTTGAAGGGCGGCCGCATCGTCTTCGACGGGCAGCCGTCGGAGATCGACGAGGCGCGCTTCAAGGCGATCTACGGCGAGGACGCCGTGGCCGTGGAGATCACCTGATGCCGGCCGTGGGACAGGCCGGTGGCGCTCCGGACGTCGCCGCGGCGCGGAGCGATCTCACGCGCCGGCGCCCCGGCGCCGGGTACCGGTCGTGGCGCTTCTACTTAATGGCCGCCGCCGTGCTGACGATGTATGTGTACGGCTGGCAGGTCACCCAGATCCGCCTCTCCGAGCTGTGGCGCGGCGCGCCGCTGATCGCCCCGTTCGCCCGGGCGCTCGCCTCGCCGGACGTGGTGGTTCGCGAGAATCCGGTCGAGCGCGTGACGGTGCCGTTCTACTACGGAGGCGAGACACCCCCGGCGCCCTCCGCCGCAACGGGCCCAACGCTTCATCTATCCCGCTCCGCGGGCGCGATCGGCGATCGCGTGACCGCGACCGGCGAGGGATTTGCGCCGGGCCGCCGGGGTACGTTGTGGTGGGAGAATCAGATCGGCCAGCGCCAGCAGCTCGGACCGATCACGACCGATGCGCAGGGCCGGTTCGCGACGACGTTCACGGCGCCCGAGGTCCAAGGGACCCACAACCTCGTGTCGGCGGAAGTCGTGTCGGGCGCGGGCCCGCTCCGGCCCAGCCCGACGTTCTACGTCGTGCTCGGGCGGATGGTGGAGACGGTGTTTCTCGCCCTGATGGGCACGACGATGGGCGTGATCTTCGCGGTCCCGTTCTCGTTCCTCGGGGCCAAGAACCTGACGGTCCACTTCCCGGGCGGGAGGATCGTGTACGGCCTCACACGGACGTTCTTCAACATCATGCGCTCGATCGAGGCGCTCGTGCTCGCCATCATCTTCACGGTCTGGGTCGGGCTCGGTCCGTTCGCCGGGGTGCTCGCCCTCGGCGTGCATAGCATCGCCTCGTTGGGGAAACTCTATTCGGAGGCGATCGAGAGCATCGACGCGGGACCGATCGAAGCGATTATGGCGACGGGCGCCAACACGCTCCAGGTGGTCCGCTACGGCGTGGTGCCGCAGGTCGTGCCGCAGTTCATCGCGTTCACGATCTACCGCTGGGACATCAACGTGCGGTTCAGCACCGTGATCGGCTTCGTCGGCGGGGGCGGCATCGGCTTCGTCCTGCAGCAGTACATCAATCTGTTGCAGTGGCGGCAGGCCGCGACGGCACTGTGGATGATCGCGATCGTGGTGGCCGTGCTGGACTACGCGAGCGCGGTGGTACGCGAGCGCGTCACATGACCTCCGCGGAGCTCGGTCCACGGCCGCGGGTCGAGGACAGCGCGACGCAGTCCGCTGTTGTGCCGCTGATCCCGGCGCGCGCCGTGGAAGACACGGGCCGGGCGCACGCGGTGTTCACGACGCGCTCTGGCGGCGCCAGCACCGGCGCGTTCACCAGCCTCAACCTGTCCTTTGCCGTGGGCGACGACGCGCGCGCGGTGTCGGAGAACCGGCGACGCTTCGCGGACGCATGGGGCGCGGCGCCCGCTAACCTCGTCGAGGCCGCGCAGGTCCACGGCAACCGGGTCGCCGCGGTGGATGCCGGTGCCTCGGGGACGACGGTCCCTGCGGCGGACGGGCTCGTGACCGACACCCCGGGGATCTGGCTGGCCGTGTACGCCGCCGACTGCGTGCCGGTGCTGGTCATCGATCCCGACCGTCCGGCGGTAGGCGTGCTGCACGCCGGGTGGCGGGGTACCGCCTCGGGCATCGCGCCCGCGCTGCTGCAGACGATGGCCGAACGCTTCCGCACCCGGCCCAACCGGGTGCGGGCCGCGCTGGGTCCGGCGATCGGGGGATGTTGCTACCAGGTGGACGCACCGGTCGCGCGCGCGATGGCGCACGCACCGTGGTGGCCAGCCGCGGCGCGCCGAACCGGCGCGGAGCGGTGGCACCTCGATCTCCGCGAGGCGATCCGCCGTCAGCTCGTCGAGGCGGGGGTGCCGGACGCATCGATCGAGACGCGTCCTGAGTGCACGATGTGCCGTGGCGATCTGTTCTTCTCGTACCGCCGGGATCGCGTGACCGGGCGCCTGGCGGGGTGCATTCGGCTGTCCGAGTGAGCTGAGAGGGAAAGATACGGCGCCGTCGAATACGACGCGCGCCAGGGGCGGTTCATGGCTGATATCGGCACGAATGTGGCCGGGGTGCGGGCCAGGATCGCGGACGCGGCGGAGCGCGCGGGCAGACGGCCGGACGACGTGCTGCTCGTGGCGGTCACGAAGACGGTCGACGTCGTCCGGATTCGCGAAGCCGTCGGCTGCGGGCTCCGGGTATTCGGCGAGAACCGGGTGCAGGAAGCCCGCGACAAGGTGCCCCTCGTGCCGGGCGTCGCGTGGCACCTGATCGGCAGCCTGCAGCGCAACAAGGTGAAAGAGGCGCTGCGGCTGTTCGCGGTGATTCACTCGGTGGACTCGCAGGCGCTGGCGGAGGAGATCAGCCGGCGTGCGGAGGCCGGTCCGAACCCGATCGACGTGCTGATCGAGGTGAACATCTCGGGGGAGACGGCGAAGCACGGCGTCGAGCCCGGAGAGGCCGAGGACCTGGCGCTTGGGATAGCGGGGTTGCCAGGGATTCGGCTGCGGGGCCTCATGGGGATGGCGCCGCTCGTCGAACGGGCGGAGGAGGCGCGGCCATACTTCCGGCGGCTTCGGGAGTTGCGCGACCGGATCCGCGACGCGCATCCGGGCGCTGGCGTGACCGAGCTGTCGATGGGCATGACGAACGATTTTGAGGTAGCCGTAGAAGAAGGCGCGACGATGGTCCGGGTGGGACGGGCGCTGTTCGCCTAGACGACGCAGCGGCAGACGATGCACCAGACGCAGACGCAGTCAGAGACGCAGCAGCGATGGGAGGCAGTGCGATGGGCCGGATCATGCAGCGGATGTGGAGCTTTTTGGGTTTCACCGACGACGAGGACGGGGGGCCGCCCCAGACCGATGCGCCGGGGCACCGCGCGCCGATCTTCAGCCTGCACACGCAGCGGCAGATGGAGATCATCGTGCTGGAACCGAGGGCGTACGACGAGGCGCAGAGCGCTGCGGATTATCTGAAGACGCAGCGGCCGATCGTGATCAATCTGCGCGACACGCAGAAGGACTTGGGCCGGCGCGTCGTGGATTTTCTGAGCGGTGTCGCCTACGCGCTCGACGGGCACATGCACCGGGTCGGCGACGAGATCTTTCTGTTTACACCGCATCACGTCACGATCACGGCGGACGTCCTGCGCGAGGAGGCGGCGCCAGGACCACTGTTCAGCGTAGAGTAGCCCGCCCCGGCCGCCGCACCGCCGGGGCGATGGGAACTCGGGGCCGGCCGTCGAGGAGTCGGCGAGGGTTGACGCCTGACGGTATACTGGTGAAGGCATAGCGTTGTCCCCCAGAGTTCCCGGGCTCGGGCAGCCGGTGACGAGGCAGGCGTGTGAGTGAGCGCCTCGGCCGGAGGTTCTGCCCCACGCCGGTCGGCAGCGGAGGCACCAGCACGGATGACCACAAGAGACGCCAGAGCGCCCGCTCGATGAGCGCCGACGCTTCCCTATGGTGGGAGGACGGGGCGCTCTCTCTTCTCGACCAGACGGTACTGCCGCATGAGATCCGCGTACGCCGCTGCGCGTCGTGGGAGGATGTGGCGGACGCGATCCGAACCTTGCAGGTGCGCGGTGCGCCCGCGATTGGGCTCGCCGCCGCGTACGGGTTGGCGCTGGCCGCGCAGCAGCACGGCGACCTCGGACCGGGCGGCCAGCGGGATCGGGTGCGCGAGGCGGCTAAGGCGCTGAGAGGCACGCGCCCCACTGCAGTGAATCTCGCCTGGGCGCTCGACCGGCTGCTGCGCGTGATCGACGCGTCGGGTCCGGGGGCGCTCCAAGACCGGCTCCTCGCTGCCGCGAACGCCATGGCACGCGCGGACCTGGAGACGAACCGCCGGATCGGCCGGCACGGAGCCGGCCTGTTGTCCCCGGGCGCGTCCGTGCTGACGTACTGCAACACCGGCATGCTCGCGACGGGAGGCTACGGGACCGCGTTCGGCGTTCTTCGTGCCGCCCACGAGAGGGGGCTCGGCATCCACGTGTTTGCGTGCGAGACGCGTCCGGTGCTGCAGGGCGCGCGGTTGACTGCGTGGGAGTTGCTGCGCGGCGGCATCCCGAGCACCTTGATCGCCGACAACGCCGCGGGTGCCTTGATGCGGGCGGGCGAGATCGCCGCGGTCATCGTCGGTGCCGACCGGATCGCCGCCAACGGCGACGTCGCCAATAAAGTCGGGACCTATACGCTGGCGGTGTTGGCCCACGCACACCGGATTCCGTTCTACGTCGCGGCGCCCACGTCCACGATCGACCTGGACACCCCGGATGGCGATGCGATTCCCATCGAAGAGCGCGACCCCGGCGAGGTGACGACCGTGGGGGGCGTCCGCGTCGCCCCGGGCGGCGTGGCCGTGCGGAATCCGGCGTTCGATGTGACCCCCCATCGGCTGGTCACGGCGATCATCACCGAGGCCGGCGTGGTCCGCGCGCCGTACGCGGCGGGACTCCGGGGCGCGGTCGCGGCGGACACGACCGCGGCCGGGGACGGCGCATGAGAGACCGGACGCGGGCCGGCCGGAAGCTGCTGCTGGTCGCGCTCGGGGTGGCGTGGCTGGGGCTTACGGCCGTCGGGCTCGTCCATCGGGACGTGTCGTGGGTATCCGTGATCTTCTTCGCGTCGGGCGTGTATGGGACGATCTTGATGATCGCGGGGATTCTGCCCAGGCGTCCGGAGACCGTCCCCACCACCGGCTACGCGCCGTTCGTGAGCGTGATCGTGCCCGCCAGGAACGAGCAGGGCGTGATCGCGGACACCGTCCGGTGCCTGTGCGGGCTCAAGTACGCGGGTCCCGACGGACGTCCGTGGTTCGAGGTCATCGTCGTGGACCATCGGTCCACGGACCTCACGCCCCGTGTGCTGGAGGACCTCGGGCGGACGCTCGCGTTCACGGTCGTACGTCCGACGCCCGAAGACGGCGTCGGCAAGGCCGTCGCGCTCAACGTCGGCCTCGCGGCCGCGCGCGGCGAGGCGATCTGCGTCTTCGACGCCGACGCGCGGGTCGCCCCCGACTTCCTCACGCGGCTCGTGCCGTATCTCGGCCGCCCGGACGTGGCCGGCGTCCAAGCCCGAAAGCTCGTGTACGAGGGTGGGCGCAACGCCCTGATGCGCGCCCAGGAGGACGACTACATCGTCTTCCAGACGCTGACGCAGCGCAGCCGGCACCGGATCGGCGGCGCGGTGATCCTGACCGGGAACGGGCTGATCACCCGACGCGACGCCTTGGAGGCCGTCGGCGGGTGGAACGAGGACGCGCTGACCGAGGACATCGACCTCACGATCCGGTATGCGCTGCGGGGGTGGACCGTCCACTACTGCGAGCACGTCGTCGTGTGGGAGGAGGCGGTACCCACGTGGCGCGGGCTGATCCAACAGCGAACGCGCTGGTCCGAGGGATCGCTGCGGTGTCTGTTCGACCACGCCGCGGCGCTCGTGCGCGCGCCGGTCCCGTGGCGAAAGCGGTTAGATTTCCTCGTGTTCCTGTCGAGCTCGCTCGTGATGGCGCTCTCGATGATCGCGAGCTACGGGTACCTCGCGGAGCAGTGGGTTTCAGACGCCACCTCGCGCGGCCTGTCGGTTGCCGACGCGCTCCCCGTGCGGGGGCATCAGCCGATGTACACGTACTACTGGATCGTCGTGATGCTGGCAACGATCGTCGCGATCGCGATCGAGCGCAAGCCCGGTGCGCTGATGCTCGCGTGGTCGTCCGGACGCTACATCGTCTTCGCGATGCACCAGATCGTGACGCTGCCGCTCGCCCTGTACCGCTACGGCCGGAGCGTGTTCACCGGCCGGTTCGAGTGGATGAAGACCGAGCACCACGGGGTCGGGTTGCCGGATCTGGCGGGGCTGCTCGGCGGCCGGCCGGCGACCGCGTCCGACGTGACGGGGCCGGTGCTGGCGCGCGTCGGCTTCTCCGTCGGCGGCGCGGAACCGACCGTCGAAGCGGTGCCGCCCCCGCCGTAACATCGCGGCGCGGCCGTTGACGGTCCTGGGGGTGTGTGTTAAAATCGCGCAGAACAGGGCGATGACAGAGGACCGCCGCCGCCGGGCGAGGCAAGCGAGCCGGGTGTGGTGAAAGCCGGTACGGAGCCGGCGGCGGGACATCACCTCTCGAGCTGCGGCCCCACGGACGCCGCGCGCGCGTCTTGAGGCGTCGCCGGGTTCCCCTCCGGTAGCAGGGGGCGAGCCAGTCGGGATTGGTGCCCGAGGGGCTCGATGAGTGCCGGACTCCGGTCCGGAACAAGGGTGGTACCGCGGTTCCCCCGTCCCTGTTCGGGCGGGGGCTTTTTGCTTCGGGAGGCAGGCATGCCGTTTCAACCGGTCGATACGCGCGCGGACTTCGCCGCTCAGGAGCGGGCGTTGCTCGCCTGGTGGGAGCGCGAAGGCATCCTCGGCAAGTACCTGGCCCGCAACGCGACGTCGCGGCGTCGGTGGTCGTTTCTCGACGGCCCCATCACGGCCAACAACCCGATGGGCGTGCACCACGCGTGGGGTCGGACCTACAAGGATCTGTTCTGCCGCTATCACACCATGCTCGGCCACCGCCAACGGTACCAGAACGGGTTTGACTGCCAGGGACTGTGGGTCGAGGTGGAGGTCGAGAAGGAGCTCGGCTTCAAGTCCAAGCGGGACATCGAGCAATACGGGATCGCCGAGTTCGTCGAGCGCTGCAAGGCGCGCGTTCTCCGCTACGCCGGGATCCAGAGCCAGCAGTCGCTGCGTCTCGGGTACTGGATGAATTGGGACGACTCGTACTACACGATGTCCGACGAGAACAACTATTCGATCTGGATGTTCCTGAAGCGGTGTTGGGAGCGGGGGCTGCTCTACAAGGGACACGACGTCATGCCGTGGTGCCCGCGTTGCAGCACCGGTCTCTCCGAGCACGAGATCGTCACCGAGGGGTACCAGGAGGTCACGCACCTCAGCCTGACCGTGCGGCTCCCGATCGCGGGGCGGCCGGATGAGTACCTCCTCGTGTGGACGACGACGCCGTGGACGCTCACAAGCAACGTCGCGGTCGCCGTCCACCCGGAGCTGACGTACGTGCAGGCGCAGCAGGACG
>DASQGM010000311.1:0-9450 GCA_035632615.1 bacterium
GAGGTGCGGACGACGGGCCGGCGCGGGCCACGCCGGTGGACTAGCCGGGGCGCCGCGTCGGCGCGGCCGAGACCGGACCGCCCGGGTTCGAAGAATCACAGCACGAGCGAGGGAAGGAGCCTGATCGTCATGACGTTTCCGCTCCACCGCATGCGCCGGCTACGCCGGACCGCGATCCTCCGCGACATGGTGCGCGAGACCGCCCTCGGCCCGTCCGATTTGATCGCGCCGCTGTTTGTCAAGGAAGGACTGTCGCGCCCCGCGGCGCTGGAGGCGATGCCGGGACAGTGGCAGCACACGTTGTCGAGCCTCGTGGAAGAGTGCGGGCGGCTTTCGGAGATCGGCATCCCGGCGGTGATGCTGTTCGGCATCCCCGCGCACAAGGACGAGGTCGGTTCGGGCGCTTGGGATCCTGAGGGCGTCGTGCAACAGGCGTGTCGTCGGGTGCGCGCGGAGGTCGGCGACCGGCTCGTGCTGGTGGGCGATGTGTGCCTGTGCGAGTACACCGCCCACGGGCACTGCGGCGTGCTCCGGGGCGAGACGGTGGACAACGACGCAACGGTGGACGCGTACGCGCGGATCGCGTTGTCCTACGCGGACGCCGGCGCCGACGTCGTCGCGCCGTCGGGCATGATGGACGGGCAGGTCGGCGCGATTCGCCGTGCCCTCGACGGTCGGGGTCATCACGACGTGGTGGTGCTCGCGTACGCCGCGAAGTACGCGTCCGCGTTCTTCGAGCCGTTTCGCCACGCAGCCGAGTCCGCGCCGCGGTTCGGGGACCGCCGGGGGTATCAGTTGGATCCCGCGAACGTGGAGGAGGCGGTACGGGAGGCGCGGCTCGACATCGAGGAGGGCGCGGATCTCGTGATGGTCAAGCCCGCGCTGCCCTACCTGGACGTGCTGGCGCGCGTCAAGGCGGAGTTCGGCCTGCCGACCGCCGCGTACCACGTGAGCGGCGAGTACGCGATGCTCAAGGCCGCCGCCGCACGCGGGTGGCTCGACGAGGAGCGCGCGATGCTGGAGGTGCTCACGGCGATCCGGCGCGCGGGGGCGGATCTGATCCTGACCTACTACGCGGGGGCTGCCGCGGAGCGGCTGCGCCGGGGATGACGGGGGCGGCCAGCACGCCGGACGGGGCCAGGAGCGCCACGCCGGACCGCGACCCCGGGGCGCGCTCCGCGGCGCTCTACGCCGAGGCCTGCCGGCTGATGCCGGGCGGCGTGAACAGTCCCGTGCGTGCGTACCGTGCCGTGGGCGGCGTGCCGGTGTTCCTGGTGCGGGGCGCCGGCGCCCGCGTGTGGGACACGGACGGTCGCGAGTATGTCGACTACGTGGCGTCCTGGGGTCCGCTGATCGCCGGCCACGCGCATCCCGCGGTGGTGCGCGGCGTCGTCGAGACGACGGCGTTCGGCAGCAGCTTCGGTGCGCCGACCCCGCTCGAGCTGGCGATGGCGCGCGCCGTCACCGAGGCGATCCCGTCGATCGAGATGGTGCGCATGGTCAGTTCCGGCACCGAGGCGACGATGAGCGCGCTCCGCGTGGCGCGCGCGGCGACGGGCCGCCGCTACGTCGTGAAGTTCGACGGGTGCTACCACGGTCACGTGGACGCGCTGCTGGTGAAGGCGGGCTCGGGGATGATGACCCTCGCGCACGCATCGCCCGCGTCCCGCCCCTCGGCCGAAGGGAGCGTGCCGGCCAGCGCGGGCGTGCCCGAGGAGCTGGCCGCGCTCACCTTGGTGCTGCCGTTCAACGACGCGGAGGCGGTGCGCGCGGTGTTCAAGCGCCACGGCGGCGAGATCGCCGGGGTGATCGTCGAGCCCGTCGCCGGGAACATGGGCGTCGTGCCGCCGGCCCCGGGCTTCCTCGAATCGCTTCGCGATCTGTGCCGATCGACGGGCGCCCTCTTGATCTTCGACGAGGTGATCACCGGATTCCGGGTCGCCCGAGGCGGGGCGCAGGCGCGCTACCATCTGCGCGCCGATCTCACCTGCCTCGGCAAGGTGATCGGCGGCGGGTTTCCGGTGGGCGCGTACGGGGGCCGGCGGGACGTCATGCAGGTGGTGGCGCCGCTCGGCCCGGCGTATCAAGCGGGTACGCTGTCCGGCAACCCGGTGGCCATGCGCGCCGGGCTCGAGACGCTCCAGCTCCTCGACGACGCGGCGTATCGACGCCTCGACGAGCTTGGCGCGGCGCTGGCCGACGGGCTCTCCGCCGCTGCCCGTCGTGCCGGCGTCGCGCTCGTCGTGAACCGGGTCGGCTCGATGCTCACGCCGTTCTGCGCCGAGGCCCCGGTGACCGACGCCGCCTCCGCGCAGCGGGCCGACACCGACAGGTACGCACGGTTGTTTCACGGGCTCCGCGCCCGCGGCGTCATGGTGCCACCCTCGCAGTTCGAGGCATGGTTCGTGTCGCTCGCCCACACAGACGACGACGTGCGCCGGACCGCGGACGCCGTCGCCTCGGCGTTCGCGGAGTAAGCGGGGACCGTCACGGACCGTCGCCCCGTCCGGACGCCGCCCACGGGCCTGGCCGGGGCATAGGCGCGGGACTTCGGTCGTTTTCCCCCTCGGTGTTCATCGGGAGAGGCCCATGCGATCGGTGATCATCATGCCGCTCTACAACGAGGAGGAGACCCTCGCCCAGGTCCTGGACGAGGTGCGGCGTCATACCGACGCGCAGATCCTCGTCGTGGACGATGGCTCCACGGACCGTTCCGCGGCGATCCTTGCGGAGCATCGGGGGATCGACGTGCTCACGCACGCGCAGAACGAGGGGTACGGGCAGTCCCTGATCGACGGCTTTCGGTACGCCGCCGACCGCGGGTTGGACGCGGCGGTGACGATCGACTGCGACCTGCAGCACGAGCCACACATGATCCCGCAGTTTCTGGAGGAGGTGGCCCGGTTTGACATCGTGTCCGGCAGCCGGTACCATCCTGACACACCGGGTCTCCGCGACGAGGCGCCGCCGGATCGCCGGCGGCTCAACGAAGAGATCACCCGGATCATCAACGAGCTGACGGGCTACCAGTTGACGGACGCGTGGTGCGGCTTCAAAGCGTATCGGGTACCGGGACTCGCGCGGATGCGGCTCGACGAACGGAGCTACGGGTTGCCGCTGCAGGTGTGGCTCCAGGCGGCGCGACTCGGCCTGACCGTTACCGAGATTCCGGTGCCCCGCATCTACAAGAACCCCAATCGCCGGTTCTGGGGCGGGCTCGACGATCCCGCCGCCCGGCGGACGTACTATCTGTCGATCATCGATCGTGAGGTGAGCCGATGGCGGAGTTCCTCGTGATCGGTGCTCATCCCGATGACGCGGAAATCGGGATGGGTGGTACGATCGCGGTGCTCGGACAGCAGGGGCACCGCGTGACGCTCTTGGATCTGACGAACGGCGAGCCGACGCCGATGGGTACTCCCGAGCGGCGCCGCGAGGAAGGCGAGGCGGCTGCGCGCACGCTCGGCGTCGCCCGTCGGATCATGCTGCCTCTCCCGAACCGCTACCTCGCCGACACCGTCGAGAACCGGATGGCCGTGGCCGAGGTGATCCGCGAGGTCCGCCCCGAGATCCTGTTCATCCCGTATTGGGTGGACGCGCACCCCGACCACATCGCGGCGGAACACCTCGCCGAGGCCGCCCGATTCTACGGGAAGTTGACCAAGACGGAGATACGGGGCGAGCCGTTCTACGCGCCGCGGATTCTGCACTTCTTCTGTACGCACTACCGGCTCCATGCAGACCCCGCGTTCGTCCTCGACATCTCCGATCAGATCGATCGCAAGCTCGACGCCGTCGCCTGTTACCGCTCGCAGTTCAACGAAGACCGCGGCAATCTCGGCGTCCTCGACGCCATCCGCACCGTGAGCCACTACTGGGGCAGCCGCATTCACCGGCCCTACGGGGAGGCGTTCGCCAGCAAGGAGGCGATCGGGCTGCGCGGGCTGGGGGACCTGTTGTGACCGGCGAGCCGGCCACGGCGACGCTCGACTACACGATCCCCGAACGCTCCGGCGAGGTGTTGATCGCGCCCGGGTTCGATCGCGTCCCCGAGTTGCTCGCGGCATCGCGCGCGGTCGCGTGGGACGGGGTCGAGGTGCTGGGCGTCCCGCTCGCGGAGTTCCGGCGGCGCGTGCGCGCGCGTGCGCTCCGTCTCGCGGCGGACTACACTGGAGGGACGGCGTCCGACCCCGCGCAGGCGCTCGTCGTCATGGGCCACCAGCCCGTGCTGTTCCACCCCGGTGTCTGGGTCAAGTACTTCCTGCTCACGCGGATCGCGCGCGAGACCCGTGCGGCCGGGCTGCACCTGATCGTCGACACCGACGCGACCGGACCGATCGGGGCGGACGTGCCCGCGCAGCACGATCGGCTCGTGCGCGTGCGCGAAACGCTCGCGGATCTCCCGGGCGACGTCCCGCTCGAAGCCGCGGCGATCCCCGACGCGGCCGCCTGGGCGGGGTTCCTCGATCGCATGCGGGGACACCTCGGGACCGTGCCGGTGCCCGGGCTCCGCGCGCACCTGGACACGTGGGCGCGGGGGGAGCGGGAGGCCAGGGCGTCGCGCCACCTCGGCGGGTTCCTGTCGCGCCTTCGGCGGGGCTACGAGGCCGGCGCGGGTGCGCCGGGCTACCTCGAGCTGCCGATGTCCGCGCTTGCGGAGACCCCGGAGTTCCGCGCGTTCGCGCTGCATCTGCTGCGCGAGCCGGATGTGCTGCGGCGTTCGTACAACGGCCAGCTCGATGCCTACCGGCGGCTGCGTCGCCTGCGGTCGCCGGCGAACCCGTTCCCCAACCTTGCCGAGGAAGGGGATCGGATCGAGGCGCCGTTCTGGGTCGTGCGCGAGGGCCGGCGGAGCGAGCTATACGTGTCGCGCGCGGGCGGTCGGCTCGAGCTGAGTACGTCGTCGGGCTCGGTCGCGACCGTCCCGGCGGACGCGTCCGGCGCGGACGCGCTGGCCGAAGCCGGCGTGGCGTTGCGGCCCAAGGCCATCACGCTGACGATGTTCACGCGCCTGTGCGTCGGCGACCTGTTCATTCACGGTGTGGGCGGAGGGCGCTACGACCGCGTCACCGACGCGATCACCGCCGATCTGTTCGGATGCCGCCCCGTGCCGTACCTGGTGGCGACGGCGACGCTGCATCTGTCGTTGCCCGCCGAGGCCTCAGGCGAGGAGCGCCGTCGGCTCGAGCGGCTCCAGTCGGACTTCCGACACAACCCGGACCGGCACCTCGAGAACGTGACCGAGGCGCAGCGGCGGCTCGTGGACGAGAAGTGGTATCTCATCCGCGAGGTCGAGACGATGCGCCCGGGCCCCGGCCGGCGCGCGGCGACGCGGCGCATCCGCGAGATCAACGCCGAGCTCGCCTCGCACCTCGCGCCCGATCGCGCGCGCGTCGAGGCGCGTCTTGCCGCGCTCGACGGCGCCGACGCGGGGGGCGCGGCAGGATACCGCGACTATCCGTTCTTCCTGTTCGATCCGGTCGAGGTGGCCGCGCTCGCCGGGATCCCGGAGCCGGCGAACTAGGAACGCGGCGTGGCCGGACCCGCGGTTGCCGCGGACGACGTCTGGCGATCGTACGGGCGCGCGCGCGTGCTTCGGGGGACGACGCTTGACGTTCCTCCGGGCGGCGGGATCGCGATCCTGGGGCCGAGCGGCGACGGGAAGTCCACGTTGCTGCGCGTGTTGGCCGCTTCCCTCCGGCCCTCCCGCGGGCATGTCCGGATTCACGGACACGATCCCTGGGCCGAGCCGGCGGCGCGGCGCGCCGTCGGGTTCGTGGGGCACGAATCCATGCTGTACGGCGGCCTCAGCGCGCTCGAGAATCTCCGGTTGTTCGCCGCGTTGTATGGCGTGCGGGACGTGCGGGAGCGCGCGGCCTGGGCGTGTGATCTTGTCGGGCTCGGTCGCCGGGATGATCCGGTGCGCGGCCTGTCGCGCGGGCTCCTGCAGCGCGCGGCGCTCGCGCGCGCGCTGGTGCACCGGCCGACGGTGTTGCTGCTCGACGAAGCGCTTGCCGGCCTCGATCCGGACGCCGCGGACCGGCTGACCCGGTTCCTCGGAGAGTTTCGCGCGCAGGGCGGGGCGCTTGTCGTGACCACGCATCACGCGGCGGAGGCGCTCCGCGTCGCCGACCAGGCGCGCGTGCTCGTGCACGGGCGCCTCGGCCCGCCCCGATTGCTTGCCGGACTGGACACCGCGGCGCTCGAGGCGTGGTACCGGGCCGCCGTCGGCGCGGAGCCGGACCCGTGAGGGCGATCGTGTTGCTGGCGTGGAAGGACCTCGTCGTCGAGGCACGCACGCGAGAACTGTTGAGCTCGATGAGCCTCGTCGCGTTTCTCACAGTCGTCATCCTGGGGCTCGCCGTCGGGGCCGAGCCGAGCGCGGCCGCGGCCGTGACGCCTGCGATCTTGTGGGTGACGGTCGCGTTCGGCGCGACCCTCGGTCTGGCCCGGTCTCACGCCATCGAGCAGGAGCGGCACGCTCTGCAGGGGATCTTGCTCACGCCCGTCGGCCGCGCGGAGGTGTTCCTCGGCAAGTGCGCGGCCAACCTCGTTCTCGTCGTCGTCCTCCAGGCTGTCGTGGTCGTCGTCACCGCCGTGTTCGTGAACCCCGAGGTGGGACGCCGTGCCCCCGCGCTCGCGGCTCCGCTCGTGCTCGGCGGCGTGGGGTTCGCGGCGGTCGGCACCCTCCTGGGCGCCATGACCGCGACCACCCGACTCCGCGAAGTGTTGCTGCCGATCCTGCTGCTGCCCGTCGTCCTTCCGGTCATCATCGTGTCGCTCGCCGGCGTGGGGTTGGCGCTCCGCGGGGCGGGGTTCGGCGCGCTCCTCGGGCCGATCAAGCTGCTGACCGCATACGACATCATCTTCGTGCTGCTCGGGGCGTGGCTGTTCGAGTACGTCGTGGGTGACTGATGCTCTCCATATCAACCCGTCCGAGGCCCGATTGAATGACCCCGCCGCCTGTAGTAGAATGAACGTGAAGGCTCACGTTAGCGATAACATACAGCGACTCATGATGACGAAGTCGACCATAACGATATCAGACGTCGCCCGCGAGGCTGGGGTGTCGACCCAGACGGTTTCTCGCGTGCTCAACAACAAGGGCGAGATCAGCCCGACCACCCGGCGGCTCGTGACGGATGTGATCCAACGGTTGGGATACCGCCCCAACGCCGTCGCCCGGAGCCTGGTGACCCGGAGGACGTTGAGTCTGGGTCTGGTCGTACCGGACATCGCGAACCCGTTCTTTCCGGAGATCGCAAGGGGCGCGGAGGACGTCGCCCTCGCCGCCGGGTACAGCGTGTTCCTCTGCAACACGATCGAGCACGCGGAGCGTGAAATCGCCGTCCTGCGTCTCCTTGAAGAGAAACGGGTGGACGGCGTCGTGGTGTGCAGCGCCCGCCTTCCCGACGAACAACTCGTGCCGCTGCTCAAGCGGCACCAGGCGGTCGTGCTCGTCAACCGGACCGTCCCGAACGGGACCGCCGGAACCGTGCGCGTCGACGATGCCAGCGGCACCCGGCAGGCGGTGGGCCACCTGCACGCTGGCCACCGAGGGAAGCTGGCGATGCTCGCCGGGCCCGAGAATTCGCACAGCGGCCGGGAACGGGTCCGCGGCTTCCGCGACGCCCTGCGGGACGCCGGCGGGCCGGAGGACCCGTCGTTGATCGTGTCCTGTCCGCCGTACCTCGAGGGTGGATACCAGGCGGCGACGGGTCTCCTGTCGCCGAGCCGGGGGATCGACG
This sequence comes from bacterium, assembly GCA_035632615.1. GTDB lineage: Bacteria > Sysuimicrobiota > Sysuimicrobiia > Sysuimicrobiales > Segetimicrobiaceae > JAJPIA01. Next base: position 7,749 of record DASQGM010000311.1, read on the forward strand.
GGCTCGTCTGCTACAACGATCTGGTCGCCATCGGGGCGCTCCAGGCGTGCCACGACCTGGGTGTTCGCGTGCCGGACGACGTGGCGATCGTGGGGTGCGACGACATTTTGCTGGCAAGACTGGTGACGCCGTCGTTGACGACGATGCGCGTCTCCAAGTACGAGATCGGCGCGTCCGCGGTGCGGATGCTGTTGGGCAGGATCGCGGGGTCGGGGCACCGCAGCGAGCGGACGGAGGTCGTCATCCGGCCCGAACTGGTGGCGCGCGCGAGCGCGCCGTAAGGGGGGTGCGCGAATTGCAACGGAATGCCGGGGCGCGCGAGGCGCAGGCGATCATGGGTGGGGGGGTGCCACGTGGAGAGCGATAGACAGGGGTTCAACCGGAGAACGTTCCTGATCGGCGCCGGGGCAGCTGCGCTCGGCGCGGGGGTGTGGGCCCGCGGTCTGGGCGGGGTCGAGGCCGCGCAGTCGGCCGCGCTGCCCCCGATGCCGTCGCGCCCGCTCGCGTTGTCGATCATCGACGTGGCGGGTCAGTTGCAGCTGACGAAGGCGATCATCGAGGACTACGCTAAGTCGCACGGGCAGTACGTCAGCCAGGTCAATTACCAACAGGCGACCGCGCCCGAGTTGCCGTCGAAGATCAAGGCGCAACAGTTGGCGAACCAGCTGCAGATCAACATGGTGCTCACGGGCTCCGACGCGCTGTCCGCGGGCATCGTCCAAGACATCTGGCAGCCGATCCTGCCGGACTTTCAGTCGAAGTTCCCGAACCTCATCGGCAACTACCAGCAGCCCAAGGCGCAGGGGCTCGCCCAGGGGTACGGTATCCTCGACGTGTTCGGCAACTACGGTCCGACGTTCACATACAATCCCGCGAAGGTGCCGTCGCCGCCCAAGACGCCCGACGACCTGCTGCAGTGGGCGAAGAGCAATCCCCAGCAGCTGATCTATGCGCGTCCCGCGAACTCCGGCCCTGGCCGGAGCTTCCTGATGGGGCTGCCGTACCTGCTCGGCGAAGCGCAGCCGCGCGAGCCCCAATCCTGGACGAAGGTGTGGCCGTATTACCAGCAGCTCGGTCAGAACATCCAGTACTATCCGACCGGGACGGCCGGGACGTTTCAAGAACTGGGGCAGGGGGCGCGCACGATCGCGGCCTCGACGATGGGATGGGATCTCAACGTCCGAGCCCTCGGCGTGGTGCCCAAGAACTTTGAGGCGTTTACGTTCACGGGCGAGCACCTCATCGCGGACACGCAGTACATCTGCGTGCCGAAGGGCAACTCCCCGGAGATGCTCGGGCTGGTCCTGGACCTGATCGCGTGGGTGCTGCGGCCGGACCAGCAGGCCAAGGTGTACGACACCGGGTACTTCTATCCCGGGCCGGCCGTCAAGGGCGTGACGCTGGCGATGGCGCCCAAAGACAGTCAGGATGCGGTCGGGCCCGTCCGGCGTCAGTCGTTCGACGATCTGATTAGGACTCGGCCGATCGAGATTCCGCTCGAGCCCGCCAAGCTGGTGCAGGCGTTCCAGATTTGGGACCAGCGGGTCGGCGCAAACAAACTCAAGTGACTGCCGAGACGGCAGTACGGTCGTCCGGACCGGGGGGGGTCCCGTCAGCGTCGCCCTCCGGTCGGAAGATCGGCCGCGTGGAGATTCGCGGACTGACCAAGCGGTTTGGCGATGTCGCCGCGCTCTCCGCGTTT
>DASQGM010000312.1:0-3071 GCA_035632615.1 bacterium
GCGGCGGGCGCGGTCGGGGCCGGCGCCGGCTGCCGCCGCGCGCGCAGCCACGCGTCAAACGCGTCCGGTGCCTGCGCGACCACCGCGATCCGCATCCAGGCGTGCTGGACGCCGCAGAACTCGACGCACGCGCCGAGATACGTCCCCGGAACGTCCGCCTCGAGCCAGATCGCGGTCGGGTAACCGGGGGTCAGATCCTCCTTCCGCGCGAGCTGCGGCACCCAGAAGTCGTGGATCACGTCCGCCGATGCCAACCGCACGAGCAGCGGGCGCCCGGTGGGGATGTGGACCTCGTTGGCCGTCACCACCTCGGACGCGGGATACCGGATCTCCCACCACCACTGGTGGCCGGTCACTACCAGGTCGGGCGCCCGCGAGCCCGGGGCGGGGTCCGCCCTGCGCATCACACCGATCGTGGGGATGAGGATCACGACCAGCAGCAGCGCCGCCGCGCCGGTCCACACGATCTCCCACTTGGGCCTGCCCTCTTCCTGGGGCGCCTCCGGTCCGCCGGCGCGCGCGCGGAACCGGATCGCCGCGATGAGCACGAGCCCGGCGACAATGACGAACACGCCCAGGCCGAGCCAGAGAATGAACACGAACAGGGACTTGATGGCAAGCGCTTGGGGCGACGCTGCGTTGAACGGTGAGCTCGTCGGCATCGGCCAGCCTCGTTCGCGCCGGCTGTCGCGCCGGAGCGTCCGCGAATCTCGAGAATCCTTGGACGTTCCGGGACGTCGTTCCTCCCGATGTTACCTCATCCGGCACCACGGACGCGCCGCGCCGGACCGACCTTGCGGCCGGTCCGGCGCGTGGAAATCGCCCGGGCAGGCCCGCGGCGCCGTCACTGACCGGACGGCATCTCCGCAAGCGCCACGGTCACGTACTCCGTGTGGCTCTGGCGCATGACCAGCAGGAGCACCTTCGACCCGATCTTCTGGTTGTGGATGTAGGTGACGAGCGCGCTCGGATCCGGTGTGCGCTGTCCGGCGGCCTGCACGATCACGTCGCCGCGCTGGAGGCCCGCCGCCGCCGCAGGACTGTTCGGCGCCACGTCCGCGACGAGCGCACCCTTCGTGTCCGCCGGCAGGTTGAGCTGGGCGGCCAGGTCCGGCGTCACCGGCTGCAGGTACACGCCGAGATACGGCCGCGTGACGTGGCCGACCGAGATGAGCTGGCTCATGATGCCCTTGGCCGTGTTGATCGGGATCGAGAACCCGATGCCCTGCGCGTTCTCAAACTTGGCGCTGTTGATGCCGATGACCCGGCCGTCCGTGTCGACGAGAGGCCCGCCGCTGTTTCCGGGGTTGATTGGCGCGTCGGTCTGGATGAAGGTTTCTTCCGGACCGCCCGGCAGGGTCCGGCCCATCGCGCTGATGACGCCGGCGGTCACCGTGAAGTTCAACCCGTAGGGGTTACCGATCGCGATCGCCCAGTCTCCCGGCTGGAGCGACGACGAGTCGCCGAGCGACGCCGCGGGAAGCGACGCGGCGGGAATCTTCACGACGGCGAGGTCGGTCGCCGTGTCGCTGCCGACCACCCGGCCCTTGAACGTGCGCCCGTCCAGGAGGGTGACCGTGAGCTGCTGCGCACCGTCGACGACGTGCGCGTTCGTGAGGATGTACCCGTCCTGGCTGACGATCACACCGGACCCGATCGCCCGTTGCTGCGCCTGGCCGGACGGCCCTCCGAAGAACGGCGAGAACTGTTGGCCCATCGGCGGCTGCACCGTCTGCTGCGTGCTGATGTTCACGACCGCAGGGCGGACGCGAGCCACCGCGGCCACGAACGGACTCCGCACCGCACCTGGTGCGGGCGACGGCGCCGCCGCGGGAGCGCCCGCGGCCTCCACCACATGCGGGCCGGCGTAGGACGACACCGCGGCCCCCACCCCACCACTCAACGCCGCGACCAACACGACGACCACGGCGAACTCGAGAGATCGCAATCTCACCATCCGTGTTCCCCCTCGGGATCCCGAGATTCGGAGCGCAGACTACGCTGATCCGGGATCCACGCTGTCGCGCGATGCCGTCCGGCTCCGGGGAAGTATCTCCCGGATGCCCACGTTACACCGCCGGGATGACGGGCGCATGACGCGACCGGTCGGACCCCGGCCCGCGGCGTCGTCCGGCGGGCCCCGATCGGGCGGAGGTCGTCGAGGGAAGGAGCGGAAACGTCGTGTCTCGGCGCGCCTGCGGCGCGCGCGGCTAGCGGGGCGCGTCTGGTCCGAGCAGCAACACGGGGTGCTCGAGCAGCCGCTTGACCTCCGCGAGGAAGGTGGCGGCGCCCACGCCGTCCGTGACCCGATGGTCCACGGACACGGTCAGCGACATGATCGGCCGCGCCACGATCTCGCCGTCGCGCACCACGGGTCGTTCCTCGATGCGCCCGACCGCGAGAATTCCCGCCTGGGGGGCGTTGATGATGGCCGAGAACGTCGTCACGTCGAACATCCCGAGGTTGCTGACCGAGAACGTCGCCCCGGCGAACTCGTCCTGCCGGAGGCGCCGCTGGCGCGCGCCTTCCGCGAGACGGCGTGCCTCTTTGCCGAGCGTGAGCAACGGCAGACGGTCGGCGTCGCGCAGCACCGGCACGACGAGACCGTCCGGGACCGCGACCATCACGCCGAGGTGAATGCGCCGGAACCGCCGGATCGTGTCGGGCGACGCGAGCGTCGCGTTCAAATCGGGGCGCGCGCGCAGCGCGAGCGCCGCAGCCTTAAGGATCAGGTCGTTGATCGAGAGCGTCGCGGCGGCGTCGCCGTACGCCTCCTTGAGCTGCGCCCGCAGGTCCAGCGCGCGGCGCATCTCGACCTCGGCGCTCACGTAGAAATGCGGGACCGTTTGCTTGCTCTGGGCCACGCTGCGCGCGATCGCCTGCCGCATTCGGGACAGCGCGACGTCCTCATACTCGGCGCCGCCCGGCGCCGTCACGCCCCCCGCCGGGGCGGCCGATGCGGCTTTGGGCGCGAGCGCCGCCTCGACGTCGCGCTCCACGATCCGGCCACCCGGCCCGGTTCCGGTGACCCGCGACAGGTCCACGCCGCGCTCCGCCGCGAGCCGCCGGGC
>DASQGM010000313.1:0-7950 GCA_035632615.1 bacterium
AACGCCCTTCCCGTCTTGAGGTAGATGGGCTTCACATGCGCCATGGCGTTCATCGTGAAGATCACAATCGGCAGCACCCCGTTGACCACGCCGAACGCGACTTCGGGAGCGAGGCCGATTCCAAAACAGAGGAGGATGACCGGATAGAAGACGACCTTCGGAACGGAGTAGAGCGCGACGAGCACGGGCTCCGCCGCGTCCCCGGCCAGCTTGTTGAGACCCAGCAGCACACCTGTCGGCAGGCCGGCGCCCACGGAGATGAGCACGGCGAGCCCGAACGCCGCGAACGTCGCGCGCACGTTGGGCCAGAAGTCGGGCGACGACATCAACCCCACGGCGTAGCCGACGGTGGCAAGCGGCGGCGTGAGGGCCACGTCCCCGGCGACCTGGTAAAACGCCTGCCAGATGAGCCCGAGTACAAGGATCAGGAGAACGATGTCCCCCGCACGCCCCTCGCGGCGCCGCCGGTGCTGCGCGACCATACTCATCGCCGGCCCCACCGGCGCAGGAGGGTCTGCTCCCACGCGTACACAACTTGGTTGATGGTGGTCACGCACACGAGGAGCAGGAGAATCAGGGCGTAGAGCGTGACGTTGTCGAACCCGAGATAGGCGAACGACAGGCGGTACCCGACGCCGCGGGACGCCAGAATGAACTCAGAGCTGATGACACCGATGAGGCTGTAGGCGATCGCGAGCTTGACCCCGGTGATGATAAACGGCGCCGCGGACGGCAGCACGACCGTGGTCCCGGTCGCGAGCGGACCCATGCGATAGGCGCGGGCCATCTTCAGCAGGACCCTCGGCACCCGGTCGAGCCCGTTCAAGGTGTTCACGATCACGGCGACGACCGAATACAGGAAGGCGATCACGATCTTCGGGATCTCGTTGAGCCCGAAGAGGACGATGAACAGCGGATAAAACGCCCAAATCGGGATCGCGTAGTAGGTGGCAAAGAGCGGATCCAGAACGCGGCGGACGCGCGGCACGGCGTGGACGACCATTCCCGCGAGCACCCCGACGACCACGGAACTCCCGACGGCGGTCGCGACCGCGGTGAACGTGGCGAACAAGTCGCGGTTGAGCGAACCGGTCCTCAGCAGCGCGACAAGCCCCACCGCCATCGCGCTCGGCGGGATCATGGTGAATCTGGGAATTACCCCGAGCCGGCAGAGGATCTCCAGCAGGAGAACGCCCCCTCCAAGCACGGCCGCCCGCAGCACCATCGCGGTGTTCACTGGAACGCCGGCCCGTACCCCAAGGCTTTGAGCGATTCCTCGCGGAGCAAGGACCAGATGTGCGCCGTGAGTTTGCCGAAGTCACCGTGGCCGGCGATGCGGCTGTCGCGGTCCCGCGGCCACCCAGTCTCGACGACCTCCAGGAAGCGCCCCGGCCGGGCCGACATCACGCCGACGCGGTCGGAGAGCATCGTCGCTTCGTCGATCGCGTGCGTAATCAGAAAAATGGTCGCACCGGTCTCCCGCCAGACCCGCAGCACCTCGTCGCCCATCAGCAGCCGGGTCTGCTGGTCGAGGGCCCCGAATGGCTCGTCCAGCAGGATCAGCCTGGGCTGCAACACGAGCGTTCTCGCGATGCACACGCGCTGGCGCATGCCTCCGGAGAGCTGAGCGGGATACGCGGTCGCGAAGTCCCGGAGTCCCATCAGCCGGAGCGCATCGTCGACCCGCCGACGGATCTCCCCGGCTGGAGCGCCGCGCCGGCGCAGTCCGAACGCCACGTTGTCCCACACGGTGAGCCACGGGAGACTGGCGTCTTCCTGGAACACGAGCCCGATGCCGTCCGGCACCTGCCCCTTGATGGACCGCCCTTCGAAGAAGATCTCGCCCTCCGTCGCTCGGGAGAGACCGGCGATGAGCTCCAGGAGCGTGGACTTGCCGCATCCCGATGGACCGACGACGGAGAACAATTGCCCGCGCCACAGGTCGAGATCGAGCGGTCCGAGTGCATGGACTCGAGGGGTGTCGGCCGCGCCGTCATAGAACCGCGTCACGCCCCTCAGAACGACGTGCGCCTGGCGCCCCTCCGAACCGCTCACTCGTGGCGTCTCCTTCACCGGCCCGAGGTATTCAGTTTGCCGGGTTGGATCTCCTCCTGCAACGGTCGCCCGTTGGAAGGAGCCGAACGCGAATTCGGCTAAGATGGATCCCGGGATCCGGCGGCGCCGATCGCGGTATCTCCTGGCCCCGAGAGAGGAGCCCGATGTGAGCAGGGCATCACGCGAATTCAGCTTCGGCCCCATCCCGCTCAGCGGGATCGCCTCGGTGAGCGACGTCGTCGTCCGAACCGTCAGGGACGCCATCTTACACGGACGGCTGCAAGCCGGCGATCGACTTCAGCAGGACAAGCTCGCACAGCAGCTGCGCGTGAGCCGGCAGCCGGTTCGCGAAGCGCTGCGCCGGCTGCAGAGCGAGGGCTTGGTGGTGCAACTCCCGCAGCGATGGATGGCGGTCCGAGACTTCAGCCCGCACGAGATCTTGGAACACTCCCGGATTCGCCTCATCTTGGAACCCGAAGCCGCGCGCATCGCCGCGGAACATATTCAACCGTCCGAGATCGAGGCGCTGAAGTCGATCAACCGCGCGATGGCACGGCTGATTTCGGCGGGGCAGCTCTCGAAAGTCGCGGCGCTGAACGCGGAATTCCACCATCGGATTTACGAGGCCGCGCGCATGCCCACATTGACCCGCCTCATCGAGCAACTCTGGGTTAACCGCGCGGTGCTCACGCCGCCGTTCATCCCGGGCGGCCGGGGGCGCCGCACGATCGACGAGCACGCCGCTGTGGTGCGAGCGCTCGAGCGAGGGAGCGCCCGCGGCGCCGCCAAGGCCATGCGCGATCACATCGCCCGCGCCGCGAATGAGTACGCGCGACGGCAAGGTGCGGCGGCTGCCGCAGGCGGTCGCCCCACGACGAGAGCGGAGCGGGGTCCTGCGCTGCGTCATCCGCAACGACGCCCGCGGGGCGCGGGCCTCGGACGGCGTCCGGCCTCCAAACGCGTGGCCCGCGTTGGCGCCGTTCGGCACCGGCTGGCGTCCCGCGCTAGCTGAACCGGACGCGCCGGTCGTCTCGGGAGCGGCCCCCCGCCTTGGGTCGCGCGACGTCTGCGAACCGGCTCCGTGACGCCGATGACCGCAGGCGGCGATTCCTGGGCGCGCAACGGCCGCACGCCCGGTCAACGCGAGAGACGCGACCGGCCCATCCATCGCGCTACGTCGGCGTCCCAGGTTCGACGCCGGGCCGCGGAACCGAGAACCCGTGCAGCAGGTCCCCGACCGTACCGATCCGGTCCAGCAACTCGCGCCTCGACCGGAGTCCGCGCGTGTCAAATCGACCCGCGACCCAGGTGACCCCGGCGTCGTTCATCGCCCGCATGTCACGCAGGAGCACGTCCGGTGGGGATGACAGCCAGTGCGCGTCCCGATGAAAGCAGATCTCAAACGGATCGGTTCTTCCGAGCTCCATGCGCATGGATTGGAGCTCGCAGATCTTGCCGCGTAGATGGTCGATCGTCGAAATGCTGGCCGTCGACATGCGCGTGGCGCTGGATCCGGGCGTCTCTGCGGGGATCCAGCCTTCGCAGAAGCGCGCAGCGCGGTCCATCGCAGCGCGGCTGTTGCCGCCCATCCATACTGGAGGCCGCCGGTCCCCTGGAACGTGCACGATGGAGTTCCCGGACGCGGTCCAGTGGAGGCCGTCACGGGAAAGCGGCTTTCCGGACCACGCGTCAGTCAACACGCCGATCGCTTCTTCCACAAGCTCGTTGCGCTTCCCATAGTCCGAGCCCACGGCCGCCGCTTCCGACGCCAAATAGCCTGCGCCGACCCCAAACACGAGTCTTCCTCCGGTCAGATGCTGAAGGGTGGCGACCATGCTTGCGGTCAGCAACGGATTCCGGTAGGGCAGGATCACGAGGTTGGTGTGCAGGACAATGCGAGACGTCGCCCGCGCGACGTAGGCGAGGGTCAGGAACGGGTCCAGGGTGTGCCGTGGCCGGCCATTGGCGTCGACGACGGGACAGGGGTGATCAGACACGTGACAGCCGTGCAATCCTTCCCGCTCGATGGCGACGACGATGTCCTCGAGCGCCTGCGCGCCCGCGTACTCGGCGCCTTCGATGGGCCTGGGGAGCCCGACCGACACCTTCACCACGCGCCTAACCCGCTGCGACGCCTACACGGGAGACTCGGGCCGCACCGTACAAGGCGGGGCAGCGCAAAGGCCGTCCGGCGCACGGACCGTTGAGGATCTGCGGATCGAACCGCGGCTGGGACGGCCGCGCCTCCGGCGGCCCGTTCGCTGGTCCCGGGCGCGCACGCCGCCCGCCGGCTCGATACCCACAGCCGCCGCGACATTGGCCCAATCACCGGGCCCCGAGCACGTCTAATGCAGCCTGCGCGCACTCCTTGTCTTTATCGGCTCGTCCTCCGCTCACAGCCACCGCACCCAGCACGTGTTCGCCACTGCGGATCAGGAGGGCACCCAATGCGGGAATGAGCGGCAGGCCGCGCAGCACCGGCAACGCGTTGAGTTGCTGAAAATCCGTCGGCCGCTCCTGGGCGACCTTGGCGATGTAGTCGCCGTCCCGGTGCCACAAGGCGGACCCCACTGCCTTGGCTTCGGCGACCTGCAGCGCCCAGGGCAAGGTGCCATCCATCCGAGCCGAGGCGATCGGCAGCCCACCCTCGTCGACCACGATCACCGCGACCCTGATCCCCAGCGCCTTGGCACGAGCCAGGGCGCCCTCGATCATATTCCGCGCCTCGTCCAGCGTTACCGGCACTCACATCCCCTCCTTCTTCCTTCTCGTGCATCGCGGACTCCGCAGTCACGGCCGCTCCGGGCAGGGATCGCCCTCCACTTTCGCCTCGTTGAACCCGTCACGATCCCCCGTTCACGCGCAGATAGGCGCCGTTCGTGTACCCGGCGTGTTCCGAGACCAAGTAGCGGATCGCGTGCGCGATGTCGTCAGGCTGACCCACACGGCCCACGGGCGTGTTGGCAAGCATTTTCCACCGATCGGGGCTGATGCTAGCGTTCATGGGCGTGTCAGTCGCACCGGGCAGCACCGCGTTGACCGTGACCCCCCACCGGCCGGCGTCCCGGGCGAGCGAGCGGACGAGCCCAAGGATGCCGGCCTTGGCGGCAGCGTAGTGCGCGTGATTGGTGCTACCGGTCTCGGCATTCTGGGAAGAGATGCACACGATCCGCCCGTAACCTTGGTCGCGCATATACGGAAGGACCGCCTGGCTGGTCAAGAAGGCGCCCTTGAGATGCACATCGATCATGCGGTCCCACTCGGCCTCCTCGAGCTCCAAGATCGGCGCGTTTTTGGCGTACCCCGCCCCGCTCACCAAAATGTCGACGCGGCGGAATTTGGCGATGCCGGACGCGACCGCTTTCAGCACCGATTGACGATCGGCCACGTCCACATGCACGCCGAGCGCGTCGCCGCCTTGGCCGATGATGGTCTGCGCGGTTGCCTGCGCGCCCGCCTCGTTGGCATCCATCGCCACGATCCGGCACCCGTCCTTCGCCAGCAGCAACGCGGTGGCCCGGCAGATGCCGCTCGCCGCGCCCGTCAGAAATGCCACTCGGTCCGTCATGTACGCCCCCTTTGTGGTCTCTCGGATTCGTCTCCAGCGGCGCCGCGAACGGCGGGCCCGGCCCCCTGGATTAGGGCTTGGGCGTCGGAGCGGTCGATATCGTCCGCGTGGCTGCGGTCATGAGGGGTGAACGCAGGTCCACGAACGTCTCGGCCATGGACGTCTCAACGTCGACGACCGCGACCTTTCCGGAGGTCGTCGCGCGCTGTAACGCCGGCACGAGTTCGTCGGGCGTACGCACGCGGAATCCTTCGGCTCCGATGGCGGTCGCGATCTCGGCATAGTTGAAGTCCCCCAGCGCGGTCTTGAACTCCGGCTCACGGCGGTCGCGCTGACCGTGCATGCTCCACCCGAGCGCCCTGTTGTTCAAGACCACGACCGTGATCGGGATCCGCTCTTCGACGGCGCTGAGCAATCCGGCCAGGGACATCCCCAGACCGCCGTCTCCGCAAACCGCCACCACCACGCGATCGGCGTGGCAGACCTTTGCACCCAGGGCCGCCGGAATCGCGTAACCCATGCCGCCCGCGGCCGCCGACTGCAGGTATACGCCGGGATGCCGCGTTTCGAAGTAGCGGCACATCAGTAGGCGGTTCTCGCCGGCGTCTGCGGACACGATCGCCCCATCCGGGAGCACCCGTCGCAGATCGGCGATCACGCGCTGGGGATGCAGCGGCGCCGCGTCGGAGTCCGCGTGCGACGCAGTCTGACATGTCTTCCGCAGGCCGGCAAGCGCGGTCCGGCGGCGCTCCAACGTCGTTCGGTCGACCCGGCGGTCGCCCAGGTCAGCGGCAAGCGCCGCCAGCGCGGTCTGGGCATCGGCGATCACGACGGCGTCTGCGGGGAACGTCCATGACGCGTTGCGCGGTTCCACGTCGATCTGCATGATGCGTTGCCGCGCAGGATCCAGCAGGTTCGGATGTTCGTTCGCGGTGTCGCTGGGACCGAGTTTACTGCCGATGACGAGCACGGTATCTGCGTGTGCCAGCACGTCGTTCGCCAACGGCGCCCCGAAGTTGCCAAACACACCGGCGGCGAGGGCGTGGTCTTCGGCGAAACAACCTTTGCCGGCCGCCGTGGTAACGACCGGCGCCGCGCTCAAGAGAGCCACCTTCTGGAGTTCGCGCTGTGCGCCGGCCGAACGGACACCACCGCCGGCGAGCAGCACTGGGCGCTCCGCATCTCGCAACGCTTGCGCGACGCTCGACATATCGGGGACAGCGGGGACCGAAGCGGCGAGATACGGGTCGGTCGCATACAGCCGCGGGACCGACTCCGGGCCGACCTCCCCGGTCAAGGACGCGGAATGGAACAAGAGCGCCACGGGACCGGGCTGGCCGGCGCGGGCGTGCTTGAAGGCAAGCTGCGTCGACTGCACCGCCTGCACGGCTTCATGCGGTTCCATGACGAACTTGGTGATGCCACCGAACGCGCGGCGCGCGTCCCAACTACCATATTCGCCCGTCCCGGACTGGTACGGTGCGTGGTGCGAGAATGGACTACCGTCACTGAGGTCGCTCAGGAGGACGAGCGGCGTGCCCGCCAGCAGCGCCTCGAGGGTTCCGACGACGCCGTGGCCGAGCAACCAGCTCCCCTGGCCGATGGCGACGCCCGGGCGACCGGATACGCGCGCGTAACTCTCCGCGGCCGACGTGGCCAGCGCTTCGTGACGGACGAGCACGGTCCGAATCGACGCACGATGATCCGCAAGCGCAGCGAAGATGCGGCCGGTGTTGCCGCCCGACATTCCAAACACCGCACCGACGCCTGCCTCTTCGAGTACGCGAACAATCGCCTCCGGGACAGACACCCGCGCGTCAAGGAGCGGACGAGCCCGCATCGTGACCTCCTGCTGCACGCCATGGCCCGAGGCAGCGCTTCGCGCTCGAGCCACCACGCGTTAACTCAACGAGGATGGGTTAGGGATCCTTGGATCCATTCTACCTGCCATCTCAGCTTCCCTCTTCCTCGCCCGGGATGTCCGCAGGACATGACGGCGTGCCTGGACGGTGTTCCTGACACCACGCGGGTTGGGAACGGAGCTGTCCGCGTCCCCTCGCCCCACCCGGCGAGGACTACGGCGCGGTCAGCCGGCTTAGGTTTCCGAGGACTTCTGCGACGTTGTCGAGGGACTCGAACGCCCACAAGGCGTCCTTCAGCTCGCGACACAGCCCGCGGTCACGCACGGAAGCGCACAGCGCATCACATTTTTCGTTCACTTCGTCGTCCGTGAGCGGGTGTTTGACGTGGCCGTGCGGGTATGCGGTCTGGCCCTCGACGGTCCGGCCCGACCGCAGTCGGACGATGATCCGGGTATTCAGTTCGCG
>DASQGM010000314.1:0-4425 GCA_035632615.1 bacterium
CTCCACGCAGCTGTACACGACCCTGACCCGGGCGAAGCCCGGTCAGGTGGACGTGGAGCCGGATCTGGCCACGAGCTGGACCACGTCTCCCGACGGTCTGGTCTGGACGTTCAAGCTGCGCCAGGGAGTGACGTTTCAGGACGGCACCCCTTTCAACGCGCAGGCCGTGAAGTTCAACGTCGACCGGTGGGCCGACCCGCACAGCTCGTACCGCCCGAAGGGCGGCACGTTCGAGGCGTGGGATGACTTCGTGGCCGACACGTACAAGGAGTCTCGCGTCGTCGATCCGGAGACCGTCCAGATCGTGTTGAAGAGCCCGAACGCGCCGTTGCTGTCCGCGCTGTCCGCGATCTCCTTCGGATTCGCAAGTCCCCAGTCCGTCAAGCAGTACGGCGCCGAAGGGGTTGCGCAACATCCCGTCGGCACCGGTCCGTTCAAGTTCGTCGAGTGGGTGCGCGACGACCACATCACGTTGGACGCCAACCCGTCGTACTATCGCAAGGGGTTTCCCCGGGTTCACCGGATTGTCTTCCGCGTGATCAAGGACAACGCTGCCAGATTCCTGGCCCTGAAGGCTGGCGAGATTCAACTGATGGAGCTCCCGAACCCCGACGACGTCAAGACGGCGCAAGCCGACCCGGCGCTCAAGGTCGCGCTTCGTCCGGCGTTCAACAGCGGCTGGCTCCGGTTCAACATGAACCTGCCGCTCTTTCAGGATCACCGCATTCGCGAGGCGATGGCGGTTGCGATCAACAGACAGGCGATCGTGCAGGGACTCTACGGCGGCTACGGACAAGTCGCCGACCAGCTGCTGCCTCCGGTGATGTGGGGCCGGTCATCGGCGGCGGCGCGCTACCAGTTTGATCCCGGCCGGGCGAAGCAACTCCTCGCCGAGGCCGGGTACCCCAACGGGCTCTCGTTCGACTTCTGGTACATGCCCATCAGCCGCACGTACTTCCCGAACGGCAAGACGATCGGCACGGCGATCGCCAGCGACCTGTCCAAGGTCGGGCTCCGCGCGCACCTCATGACCGAGGACTGGGCGTCCTACTTGAGCGACCGGGCGACCAACAAGTTCCAAGTGTTCATGATCGGGGGCACCGGCGACTACGGGGATCCCGATGACTTTTGGGCCTACAACTTCGCGAAATACGACGCCAACAGCGCGAACTATTCATACAACAAGCCCCAGCTCTTCGCGCTGATCGCCAAGGCGCGGGGCATCACCAGCCAGGCAGCGCGCGCGCGCCTGTACGCGCAGGCGGCGGCGATGATCGCGCAGGACGTCCGCGACATCTACATCGCGTATGCGCGCGTCCCGGTGCTCATGCGGAAGAACGTCGACGGGCTCGTGCTGCAGCCCACGGCGAACGAGTACATGGACACCGTGCAGCTGAAGTGAACTGACGGTATTTCCGATCTTTGCGCCGGGACGCGGGTGCACCGCGCCCCGGGCTCGTAGCCGCCGCGTGTCCGATGATCGGTCAAGGGAGGCGAACGGGGTGCGAGTGACCACACCCGTCGGCTGTACGGGTATTGGTTTCAACGTTCGCCCGAGCTAGGCGAATTCGGCGCGCTTCGGCGCCGAGGGTGAGGAGATCATCGAGCGCCAGACGGAATAGATCTCCGCGTTCGCCCGAGGTTCTAGAAGTTAGGTTCCCCCCACGGCACTGACGACATCCCGCGCGACGACAATCACGACTTGTCCGCCCCATGGATGCGGGAGGAGAGGAACGCGCTCGCCGGGAACCTAGAGCTGATATTTGATCAAATCCGGAGGGAACCCGCGGTGACGCACCTGCTCGCCAAGATGACGTGGGAAGACGTCAACGAAGCTACTGCCGCTCGGCGCGTCATGTTGCTCCCGGTCGGCGCCATCGAACAGCACGGTCCTCACTTGCCCATCGACACCGACAACTTGTCGGTCGAAACGATTTGCGCGCGCTCGGCCGCCACCGCGCCCGACCTGCTCGTCTGCGCCCCGCCGATCCACTATGGGTTCAACGAACACAACATGGATTTCCCGGGGACCGTGACGGTGGACGCGGACCACTTTGTGCACTACTGCACGGACGTTGCGAAGAGCTTCGGCCGCATGGGCTTTCGCCGCGTCCTGCTCGTCAACGGCCACGGAAGCAACGCGCACCTCCTGGAGCAGGCGGCGCGGCTGGCGACGCTCGGGAGCGCGGCGAAGGTCGCCAGTGTGTCCTACTGGGCGCTGATCACGGAAGAGTTCGCGGCGATCCGCGAGTCGCCGTTCCCGGGCGGCACAAGCCACGCGTGCGAGTTCGAGACTTCGACGTATCTGTACCTCGACCCGAGGCACGTCAAGCGCGACCGCATCATCCCCGGCGTCCGCCCGCACACGCAGTACTTCTGGGAGGATCTCATGGGCGGCTCGCCCGTCAAGTTCACAGACTGGCGTAGCACCCAGACCAACACCGGAATCGGCGGCGACCCGACGCTCGCGACGGCGACGAAGGGCGAGCGCATCGTCGAGGCCGCCGTTGCCCGCATCGTCGAGGTGGCGCGCGAGTTTCGCGATCTCCGGATCGGGCCCCGCCGATCGTTCGTCGTGCCCGTTCCGGAGGAGTGAGATGCCCCGGTTCTCCACCATCCAGGAGGCGATCACGCGGGATCTGCGCGAGGAGATCGTGGCGGGTCGCCTCGCGCCGGCGACCCGGCTCGTCGTAGAGGAGCTCGCGACGAAGTTCGACGTGAGCCCGATGCCCGTCCGCGAAGCGCTCCGCCATCTCGCGGCGGAAGGGCTCGTGGCGATTCATTCGTACCGCGGCGCAACCGTCGCGGAACTGTCCATCGAGGAGATCCGTGAGATCTTCTTGCTCCGCCGTCTTCTCGAGGGGGAGGCGGCCGCGCTCGGGGCGCGCGCGCTCGGGGCGGACGATCGCGCCCGGCTTCGGGCGCTCATGGACGGCATGCGGGGTGCGGTACGCGACCACGGGCGGTGGATCACCGCCGACCGGGCGTTCCACATGACGGTCTACCGCGCGTCCGGATCGGTTCGCCTCGTCAATCTCGTCGAGCGGCTGCGGCAAGACATCGAACGGTACGTGCGCCTGTACATCGCGGCTGAGCTCAACATCCCGCGGTCGATGCGGCGACACGAAGAGATCCTCGCCGCGTGTCTCGCCGGTGATGGGGCGACCGCGCGCCGCGTGACCGTCGTCCATCTCCGCGAGACCGCCGAGATCTTCATCGCCGAGCTCGAGCGCGCGCAATCGGGCTCAATCGGCATCGCGCGCGGGGAGCCGGCCCGGACGCCGGCGCTCGCCGGCAGGGCACCCGCCCGGCGCGCGGGGAGCTAGGCGTGGCGACGTTCTCGTCGGTTCGGAGCCTGGCCTGCCTGACCTGCGGCCGTGCCTATCCCCTCGCGCCGATGCTGGAGGGGTGCCCCGACTGCCAGGCGGCGGGTCGCCTCGCGATCCTGGATCCCGTCTACGCGTACGACGACGCTGACCGCGCCGCGGTGCTCGCGGCGGGCGCGGGGCGGGTGTGGGACTACCACCGGCTCCTTCCGATCCCAAGCGACAGCTCGGTCGTCACGCTCGGCGAGGGCGGCACGCCGTTGCTGCCGCTCCCGCGGGCGCGCACCGAGACCCACGCGGCCGAGGTCTGGGTGAAGTACGAAGGGGTCAACCCGACGCACTCATTCAAGGACCGGGCCAACGCCGTGGCGGTGTCGGCAGCGGTGCACTTCGAATTCGGCAAGGTGATGTGCAGTTCCACCGGCAACCACGGCGTGGCTCTCGCGGCGTACGCGGCCCGCGCCGGCGTGCGGGGGCTGGTGCTGCTGCCGCCCGGGGCGCCCGCCGCGGCGGTGCAGGAGATCCGGTTCTTCGGCGCCGAGGTCGTGACCGTGGGCGGCGAGATCGTGCCGCTCATGACCGAACTCTGGCGCCGGCACCGATGGTACATCTCGCAGCGGAACGCGCCCGGCGTCGGCGGGCGCCCGTTCGGCAACCCGTTCGGCATGGAGGGCTACAAGACGATCGCATACGAGATCTTCCACCAACTCGGTGGGCGCGCGCCGGACAAAGTCCTGCTGCCGGTGGGCGGCGGCGACGGCGCCTGGGGCATCTACAAGGGGTTTGACGAGCTCAGGCGCCTCGGGCTCTCGACCGGGATCCCGCAGCTGATCGTGTGTCAGTCCACTGCAGGCGCGCCCCTTGTCGAAGCGTGGCGCCGGGGGTTGACGCGCGTTGAGCCCGTAGAGACGCATCCCACGATCGCGTTCTCCATCGTCGACCGCCAGTCCGGGGACCACGCGCTCGAGGCGATCCGGCGCTCCGGCGGGCGGGCCGTGGCCGTGGACGACGCGGCGCTCCGCGGGGCGGAGGAGCTCTTGGGACGATCCGGGATCTGCGTCGAGCCGTCATCGGCGGCATCGCTCGCCGGGCTGCGGGC